>DASQQM010000350.1:0-5565 GCA_035643475.1 Anaerolineae bacterium
GCCGGGCAATCCATTTCCTTATCTCATCAGCGATTAATATAGTCGGGGCAAAGGCGAACAAAAACAGCCAACCAGTCAGCCTTAAACGAGAAGAGTACCACCCAAATCGGCAGCGAGGATCTGGAGGACTGTAAATAGACACGCGGTACAGGGAGCCACGGGTAATGAGTGGTGGTGATTAGAGTGAGTAGTTAGAAGTATACTAATACTTCGGTGTTTTTATGATGTGATCGTATGCCTAATCGTTGCGGCTTTGGAATCCTGGAGATACTCGATTATCCCCTTGCTGATGCCTGATGTCAGGAGGTCCTGGTACTTCACGTCGTTTAACAGGCGGTCCTCCTCCGGATTCGTAAGGAACCCGGTTTCAACCAGGACCGCGGGCACCTTTGACCAGTTGAATCCGCTTATGTCGTCACGCTCAACGATTCCATTATCCTTACGCTTGGTGGCCTCAATCGTAGTTCTCTGGATTATACGTGCCGCATTGAGGCTTTCCTTGTGGATCGACGCAGTCCATTTATTCGAAGCAGGGTAAAGGGTTGAGATGCCGTTCTTTTGCCGATCTGAGTTACCATCCGCATGAATTCTCACAAAAAGATCGGCGTTATAGCGATTTGCTACCGCGGCGCGCTCTGCGTTGCTGATGTTTACATCATTCGCCTCTCTCACCATCACTACCTTGATACCATTTGATTCGAGAACCGATTTTAACCTTTTGGATATCTCAAGCGTAACCTGATACTCGGGTTTCTTCGACTCTATACCTGTTGTACCCCCCTGGACCTTCTCCTTCATCTCGGTCGCTCCTGGCCCAATTGGCTCGCGCTCAAGGTTTGCGTGACTCTGATGACCGGCATCGACTACTACTACCATCCCCGATATGGACCTCAGTGGCTGCGCAGGTGGAGGTGGGGGTGGACCCCCACTGGTTGCGGTTGATTGTCTGAGCCCACTGCCAGCACTGCCATACGCGTAACCATCACTTATGGTGATGGTTATACTGGCTCCCTTCCGTATTGGCTGGTTAGGAAGGGGTTTTTGTGTAACAACATAATTTACGGGATAAGCGGCATTCTGAACCCGTTGTTCAACCTCAATTCTTAGGCCACGGGAACTGGCTATTGCTCGAGCTTTCGTTATATCTCGTCCAACGAGTGCGGGCGCGTTGATTACATCATCCCTCGCTGTAGAGGGCTTCCCTCGCGCCAGTAAGGTCACATAGCCTATAAGTACTACGCTAGCGATAATAATGAATGCTAGCGCAAATATAAAGATTAACCGGAATCTTGGATTTTTAAGAGAAAACAGACCAAGCACAATAAATGTCCCTTTTACCTATTGATCTCACAGTGATACTGCCAGCAAGTTATAGTGTATTTCTTTAGCAGAATTTTGCAACTAATTGTAGACCCCACCACATAAAGAGCGGTTACTATTTCAACTGAGCATTAGGAGCACATAACGTATCGCATTTATTATGCACGTATAGTGTACTTATTATATCTTTACCGGAGGTGGTAAGGGATGCCAATTACCACAATATTTCGCCAGAAGAGGAGGCGCGCCTTTAGGGTAAGGGCAGTCTGATTATGAAGGAAGTTCTGCCACCAGCGAGATACCACGAATTCGGGGATTATGACTGTTACGATGTCGTCTTCCATCTCGGCATCTATCTCCCGAAGGCGGGTGATTATCGGGCCCGTAATACCTCGGTATGGCGATTCAAGTATCTCAAGCGGCAGCCCGAAGCCCATTTGATCCCAGCGCTTTACAACTTTTGCCGTCTCGCTAGGATCGACATCCACATGTATTGCCCGTATAACCGTCGGATTTAATGACTTCGCATACTGCACCGCCTTTACTGTCCCAATATGCACCGTAGATATAAGAATCACTACATTATGCTTGATCGGGGGCGCTGCTTTTAGCTGCTCAAGAGAGAGCTGCCCTGCAACAGACAGGTAGTGGGCATATATCCTCTTAAGAATCAGGATAATAACCGGTATTGCAACAATAACGATCCAGGCCCCATCGATAAACTTGGCGATAGCCAGCACAATGGTCACGATAAGGGTCGCCATACCGCCGACCCCATTTATGAGGGCCCTCCTCCTCCAGCCCAGATTGCTCCGGTCCGAATACCAATACTTGACCATCCCGAACTGCGATAGCGTAAAACCGGTGAACACGCCGATCGCGTAGAGGGGAATGAGCCCGTGCGTGTTGGCACCAAACACCACTATCAGTATGGCTGCAACTGCCGCTAACAAGATGATGCCGTTTGAGAATGCGAGCCTATCCCCTCTGCTCTTTAACTGCCTCGGCATGTATCTATCTGCTGCCATAACAGAGGCAAGGTTTGGAAACCCGGCAAAACTGGTATTCGCCGCAATAATAAGGATAAGAGCAGTGACCGCTTGGATATAGTAATAAAAAACCCCGGTTCCGAAAACACCCCTTGCAATCTGCGAAACGACAGTTTCCGTTGCGGTCGGCACAACCCCAAAGAGACGAGATAGCCCGGTTAACCCAAGGAATAACAAGCCGAGTATAAGGGCCATCAGGACCAGCGTCGTCCGCGCATTTACGGCCTCCGGGTGACGGAACGATGGCACCCCGTTACTTATCGCTTCAACACCGGTGAGCGCCGCGCAACCGGATGCAAAGGCCCGCAATATTAAAATGATTGTAATTGGCTCTACCGATACCCCAATTCTTCCGCTTGGTATAAACGTGTGCCCTGTCAAGTACCGGAAGTACCCGACGGCTACAGTGAGAGCTAGGCCAAAGATAAATGCATATGTGGGAACTGCAAATATCTTGCCCGATTCTCTCACACCTCTGAGGTTGGCTATTACAAGGAGTACAACCGCAATAAGGGAAAGTTCAACTTTGTAGGGAATGAGCACAGGTGCTGCTGATGTGATTGCCGCAACACCCGCGGTAACACTAACTGCGACGGTTAAGCTGTAATCTATTAAGAGCGAGGCCCCTGCGATAAGGCTGGCCATCTCGCCCAAATTTTCCTTTGCAACCACATAGGCACCGCCCCCGCTTGGATAAGCAAGGATAAGCTGGCGGTATGATATCACAACTATCGAGAGCAGAAGCACAATGGCAAGCGCAATCGGAAGCGAAAGAGAGAGCGCAGCTGCCCCCGCCAGAACCAGCACTAGCAAAATCTCTTCAGTTGCATATGCAGTAGATGAGAGCGCATCCGATGAGAAGACAGCCAGGGCATACCTTTTAGGAAGCTTCTCCTCATATAGACGCTCTGTGGGAAGCGGCTCCCCAACAAGAAAGCGCTTTATTGAAGAGTATGACATGATATCACCACCTTTTCACAGAACTGTAGACTCATTCCTTTTATCTCCATTTACGACATTAATCTATGATCCGTTCGGCCGGAACGAAACTGCGCCATGCTTCTCGCCTAAGAAAAGGGGCCAGTGTGTTGCCAAGCCGCGCTCGTTATGCGGTGCGTTGACAGGCTATCTTGAAGTGATATAATAACTTCTGCATGGGAGTTATAGACGTCTCCGGTGCGAATTCGTCCGAGTGGCGGAATTGGTAGACGCGCTAGGTTGAGGGCCTAGTGGGCGCTGAGCCCGTGCTGGTTCAAGTCCAGTCTCGGACACAAGAGCAGGGATTTTAGTCCCTGCTTTTTTATTTATAAGGGTAGTAGATGGACTTGAATCTGGCGAAAATGCCACTAGACTTGAAGCTTCTCACTACCACTAAGGCTGGAGTTGACTAAGTGCTCTATGTGAAGATTATGACCTCGAAGGGGAGGCAAAGCTAAAATTCACGTTCAATGAAGTATCCCCTGGCTTCTTCAAAGCTGGGAAATATCAAAAACTTATACCGCTCCTTTAACTTACCGCAGATTTTCTTGGATTCTTCAGCGGGGCACACCACAACGATAGCACCACCATACAGTGCAACCTTCTCATGTATTTTTTCAAGATATCCATAAGCGCTTTCATCTAACGCTTCCAAGTGATCAAATTGCAGAATTAACTTAAGCCTGTTATTTCGAACAAGGGCATCTATCATTTCTTTCATAAGGATTACGCTGAGCGTGCCGTAGGTTCCTCCGAAGTGTACGGTAGAAATACTTTTCTGTTCAGTTATTTCAACAGATAGTCTACTCTCTGCTGGCACGGTGCTCTTGTCTTCTGCGAACAACGCCCTTCCACCTCCCTATAAGGTTAAAATATCTCCAATTCCGCAAATTTTAACCAACGCCAGCAAAGCTCATCTGGAATTGCTTGCACTGAACTAGGCATCAAAGGTTGTCCTTAGTGATCTACAAGTGCTCATCTGCACTTTTTGTAACGAGGATCGGTTAAGGCTGGTAAGCAGGAGGTATGAACTAAAGTAGCTACATAATCGCTTGATTAGAAAGATCGCTTTAGGAGGATTGCCCTATATGGGCTCCTGCGGATAGGTCTTCGGAGAGTTCATGATCCAACATACTCGCATAGAAAAAGAGCGTTTTAAGATCGCATGTGATTGTGACCTGTATGGCATGAACCCCTTCCGGGATATCGGGCATTACCGATTGTGATAAGATGAGGAGTGCTTTAATCCCGGCCTGGGCAAGAAGGTTAACGCTATGCTGGACCCAGCTCGGATGTGCGGCGACTATAGCAACCTTAACGCCCATTGCTCCAAGCGTTGATGAAATCTCATCAACCGGCCTAACCTCCCGGCCGTTTATTACGGCACCCCAATCGCCTGGAACCTCTGAAAAAAAGGCGGCAGGTATAAAACCCGACTTCTCAACCGGGAAAAAACTGAAGAGCGCATTTATAACCGTGGCTGATCCAACTATGGCGACCGGAGCGAACGCTGGTAGATTTAGGAACTCTCCTATCATCCGCCTTAAAACGGTTATATTATAACCGACGCCGCGCGTCCCTGGTGCTTCACCCAAGTATAAGAGGTCATGTCGTATAGTTGTTTCTTTCAAGCCTAAGGTCTCGGCTAGTTCCTTTGAGGTTGCCGACCCTGTTTTCCCAGCCAAGAGCCAATTAGTTAATATACAATGGTAGGCTGCTAGTCGATGAAGAGATTCTTCTGGAATTGATTTTAAGTTTGCCAACTCACGGGCCACGTAATCACCGCTCTTGTATATCCCTGGGTCAACCCGGTTTGGTGATCTATTATAGTCTTACTATTACTATTTCTTATTGTACATAAAAGCGAAAAATTGTCAAATACCTCGCTACTTCGACATCCCTCGAATTTAGCCTTTCCAGAATCAGCGAGCCCGCACGCCGCCCTTGATATGCGCCTGTGCAATACGCTTCTACACCTGAAGGTGAGAAGTATTTGAAATGAGGTTACAATAAGCATACACTAAATACACTATCTATAATATTGTGAGGGACATGAAGCTTAAACAGAGCGAACAGCATTCAATCGCATCTGGTGAGCAGGTCTCGGTTATTTGCCAGGCCTGTGGTTACAGGCAAGATCTAAAACCTTCAGGTCTCGCCGACCCCAGCCGTATCATTTGCACCGGGCCAGGCTGTACCAATACGTTCTCGGTCAAGG
>DASQQM010000351.1:0-3779 GCA_035643475.1 Anaerolineae bacterium
TTACAGTTCTGTGTTATCGGTTTTTCTGTAAAACTGCTCGAACTCTATTTTCTCTGCCAAAGGGTTGTCAATAATATACTGTCTAATCTTTTCTAAGGCTCGCTTGTCTCTAACAACATGTTCATAATAGTTGGGCTGCCAAACTTTAAATCCAGCTTCTTTACTAACGAGCGCTTTTAATCTTCTTACAACCTCACCTAACTTTAAGCTACAGTTAGATAGCGATATGATGAGGTGTAAGTGGTCTGGCATAGCGGTCCAGTAATCTATCACCACTCCATCGATCTGGCCTACCTTCTTGATCGCTTCTTCAATTATCTCTTCTAAATCGATTAAAAACGAATTTTTGTCGTGACAGGCAATTGTTACAAAGTAGTAGCCATTTGAAGAATAGTTATAATCTTTTAGACGAATATTTTTTATCCCATCCATTGCTACCTATTCCTTCCGCCCGATGAATCGGGTAACTACTTACGCCTGATAAATCAGGCAACTACTTACGCCCGATGAATCGGGCAACTACAGCTTACCGGTTAACCGGGTTGTACCGATTCCAGTATGTCCCTGATGATCGTATCGGAAGTGATGTTTTCCATTACCGCCTCGTAGTTGAGGAGTACCCGGTGCCGGAGTGCCGGCAGGGCTACCTCGCGAAAATCCTCAAAGGCCACGTTATAGCGTCCCTCGAGGAGAGCCCGTATTTTGGCCGCGAGAAATAGGGCCTGGGCACCCCTCGGACTTGAACCGTAGCGGACGTATTGCTTGACTGATTGAGGAGCAAAATCTTTTTCGGGGTGTGTGGCTAGCATAAGTTTTACGCCATACTCAGCAACGTGAGAAGCGACCGGCACATCCTTGGCCAATGCCCCCATATTAAGTATCAGCTCTCCGCCGACGACCTTATTTGCGTTCGGCACCCTTGAGGTCGTGGTCCGGTCCATTATTTCAATAAGGTGAGCATCTTCGGGGTAGGGGACAAGCAATTTAAAAAAGAAGCGGTCGAGCTGGGCTTCTGGAAGAGGGTATGTCCCTTCCATCTCAAGCGGATTCTGGGTTGCCATAACGAAGAACGGCGAATCCAGCTTGCGGGTTTTTGTTCCTACTGTTACGGACCTCTCCTGCATGGCTTCCAGGAGAGCAGATTGAGTTTTTGGGGTCGCCCTGTTTACCTCATCAGCGAGAACCAGGTTTGCGAATATCGGCCCAGGTTGGTACATCAGGGTTTTTTTGCCCATCTCGTCCTCTGCCAGCACATTCGTACCGACGATATCTGCCGGCATCAGATCAGGGGTGAACTGGACGCGGCTGAATTTCAGCTCAAGCACCTGGCCCAGCGTGCGGATGAGCATGGTCTTCCCCAGGCCGGGCACTCCTTCAAGAAGCACGTGGCCTTCGGCAATTAAGGCGATGATGACGCCCCGGATCACCTCGGCCTGCCCGACGATTACCTTCTGTATCTCTTCCTCGACTCGTTGCGCCGTGTTGCTAAACTCCTCTATTGGGATATCGATAGCTGCTCCTTTTTCATCAACTTTCATACGATACTCCTTATCTTTTACAGTTAACGAGGCGTTCTTACGTTTGCTTGTACCTTATCTATAATCGTTAAAATGGGACCCTGTCGACCTTTCTACTCGTCGGGTCGCAGGGAATCAAAATAATTCTTTATGATCTCCTCCGTGCCGGGCGGTATTTCACCTCTATTAAGCGACTCTACCGCCGTATCGTAGTAATGGTAAAAGGCCTGAGTGTAGGGGATAAGGGCTTCCTCTCTAGCAGGAGGCAAGGGCACATTCTCCACGGTTTCTTCGCCCTGCGTCTTATTTCCGGATAGCTTCTCATCTCTTGTGTTTGCGTCTATTAGCTCAGGGGCATAAAGCGACTCATATTTACCTGATTTACGCTCCCGGTTTAGGCGGACGTTTCCAAAATCGTTAGCGCTCGAGCTTATCCCACTGCGTGCACCGGAATTTGCACCAATGCCGCCACCACCAGCACCACCCCCACTGCCAGATCTATTTCCTGAGTTATTACCTGATCCACTTCCTGGTGTATTACCAGCTCCACTTCCTTGGCCTGAACTACTACTCCCGCTCTGGCTACTGCCCTGGTTTCCGCCAGATTGATTACCGCTTTGGGAGTTAGAAGAACTCTGGTTGGTAGAGGCCATCTGTTGTGACCACTGTGATTGCTGTCCGGCCTGAGCGATGGATTGTCTTCCCTGAGAAAGCTGGTTCGATAGGCTTGAGATCATCTGCTCAAGCGATGCTCTTTGCCCCGCCTGGCCCACAGCCTGTGCAAGTTGGTTCGATGCCTCTGTAAAGTCTTGATCTCTGGCTTGCTGGTTGTTCAATGCTTTTGAAAGTTTAGATAATGATTGTGCAAGCTGAGGATCAATCGCCGATGCGGAATCCGACATTCGGCTAAGCTCTGAGGCCAGCCTCTTCCTATCGCCCTCGCTCAATTGCTTTAAATTGGCGAGGTTTTTGGCCTCTTTAGCAGCGGCCTTAGAATCTCGATTCTTTAAGGCTTTAGAGAGAGCGCTCAAATTTGAATTACCCGACATTTTTCGTGCGAGCCTTTGGAGCAGCTCATCGCTGCTCTTGCCCCAGGCGGGCTTTCTCTTCTCCAGCTCTTGTTCAAGCTCGGCCATCTTTGCTACCGCTTCTTCTTTCGTAATGTTCTTTCTCGATAGCTCCTTAGTTAGCTCATCGATTTTTTTCAGGAGCTCCTTTTTATCTTCCTTGCTCAGCTCGGCGTTTTTTGCGACCTCAGCGCGCTTCTCCTGGAGAGCCTTTTTCTCAGCCTCAAGCTGCTTTGCGAACGCCTTTCTGTCAGCAAGAACTCTCTCGCCTGGGTTTGGCAGGTAGAGCAGGAGGGAGGTGACCAGGATCAAGGAGGCGAATGCCATGAGAATCCTGTTTGGGGGTCGATATGAAAATCCCTCGGCTGGATTAATTGTAGAGCCTGTCCTGGCGGCATCAGCCAGTATCTTTTGGCTGAATCTGGATTGCATGCCCGAGTTCCTTAGCTCGACCGCGGTTGATAAGCGCTCCTTCGTTTTGAATAGTAAATCGACCGTTACTGCACATTTAAAATCGCTTATTTTACGAATAAATGGCCATAGCACAGCAAGCGCCGGAATTACGATTAGAGCTACAACCTCAAGGAACCTGCGGTTGTCGAAGATGAAGATTCGAAACGCCAGCTCGATGAGTACAGTAAAGGCCAGCACTGCTAGCAGGGAGTATAAGAGGTTATACCACGCGCTGTTAAGCCTTATATGAAGCCTGGCCTGCCTAAGCTTGCGTACAATAACAGAGTACTCATTGCCGCCATCGGTTTGGCTATCTGAGGTGAGGGTATCGGTTTGATGATCTTTCATCGCTACTCCATTCAAACAATTACTCGATCATGTCAGAGCTTGACGGTGCGCTTAGTTTTGCAGACCTTCCTAATGGCGTGAAATCCCAGCGGTTCACGGGTTTTATAAATTTAGATGCCATGAAGAGAAGAAAGCATGTCGATATCGAGTATATGATCAACGTGTAGACCCAATCGGGTATCAAGGGATTAGGTTGTGCTGGACCGCCAGGTCCTCCAGCAATCATGGATACGTTAAAGGGACCTGGTGTCGTTCCAGAGAGGATAGAGCCAAGCGCATAAAAGGGATTGAAGACTAAAACTGTCCGCAAAAGCATCTCGGCGACCACCGGATGTCGGTTAGGTCCGCTTAGCAAAAGTATTCCTATGAAAATGGAGAGGATGGGCGTGCCCAC
>DASQQM010000352.1:0-2072 GCA_035643475.1 Anaerolineae bacterium
CACGGCGCATCCGGAATTCCCGACGAGGATATCAAAATGGCAGTCTCGCTTGGGATGACCAAGATCAACATCGATACAGAGACGCGCGATGCCTTTAAGCGAGGAGTGGCACAGTTCATTCAAGAGAATCCCGATGCAATCGATCCGAGGAAGATACTGAAGCCGGCGGTTGAAGAGATGTCCAAGGTAGTAGGCGGAAAAATGAGGCTTTTCGGCTCGTCTGGTAAAGCATCAGAAGATATTACTTACGTAACTAGGAGGGTTGCGTAATGAGGATAGGAATATTGACCGGTGGCGGTGATTCGAGCGCCATTAATGCCGCAATCAGAGCAGTTGTGAGGAGAGGTCTTGAAGGGGGACACCAGATTCTCGGCTTTAAGAACGGGTGGGCGGGCCCGATAAATGGCGATTACGTTGAAATGACTGCCGATACCGTCTCCGGGATATTGCCGCGGGGCGGGACCATCCTCGGTACATCAAGGACAAATCCCTTTAAATTGGACGGGGCGGTCGAAAAGGTGCGCGAGAACCTTAAAAGGGCGGGAATAGATGCAATGATATGTATCGGTGGAGACGATACCCTCGGCGTGGCGCACAAGCTAAACCAGCTGGAAGAACCGATCCCAGCTGTCGGGATCCCGCAGACCATAGATAACGATATTAATGGGACCGATTTTGCGATAGGGTTCAACTCGGCGCTTTTCGTCGCAACAGAAGCCCTCGATAGGCTCCATACGACCGCCGAATCGCATCACAGGATCATAGTTGTAGAAGTTATGGGAAGGGATGCGGGCCACGTCGCACTCTACGCGGGGCTTGCCGGAGGGGCTGACACGATACTGGTCCCAGAGCATCGCTTCAGCACAGATGAGGTGATTGACAGGATTAAGAAGCGCCGCCAGAGTGGCAAGACCTTCAGTATCATCGTGGTTGCCGAAGGAGCCCGGCCGGAGGGCCGCGAGCAGGTAGCTGTAACCGAGAAGACCGATGCCTTTGGACACGTCAGGCTGGGTGGCGTCGGTGAGTATCTCGCCAACGTTATCGAGGAGAGGACCGGCCTCGAAACGAGATCGATGAACCTCGGGCACCTCCAAAGGGGTGGGATGGCCACCCCATTTGACCGCATCATAGCCACCGAGTTTGGCGTAGCGGCGGTTGAACTAGTCGAAAAGGGTGAACTCGATCGCATGGTTGCAATTCAATGCGGTGAAGTTACCTCTATTCCGCTTGAGGAGGCGCTTACGACAAGGCCAATTGATGAGAGGGTTTTTCAGATGGCGCAGCTTTTCTTCTAAATGGATATATAATCCGTTGGCAGGAGGAAGAAGCACCTTCCTTTATAATGAAACCCCGGTGTTCTGCCCGTTCACCGGGGTTTCCATACTCTCCCTTTAATGCGGGATTACCCTGGGCTTTTTGGCCATTGGTTACTTTACCGCTTGGTTACTCCTACGCTGCCTCCATGAGTCTTTGTTTTTCCGTTTCAAGGAAGCTCAGAAAGCGCCTGGCCCCTTCTGATAACGGGAGATCGGTGTTGTAAATAGCATAAAGGTTTCCCATTAGAGGCGAGAGTTCCTTTATCTTTATCTCTTTTACCTTGCCCGCATTAAGTGCATCCTGTGCAGCTTTTCTTAGGACAAAACTTAAGCCAGAGCTGCTTTCAACCGCCTTAATAATCGCCGGGTAGGTATCGAATTCCGCCACCACGTTGAGGTCATCGAACGTTATGCCCTTGGTGGCGAGCACTTCCCGGTACCACATTCGAGTAGCAGAGCCCGGCTCCCGTAATATGAAGTCCTGGTCCTTAAGATCGTTCACCGATATCTCGCCCTTATCAGCAAATGGATGGTTGGGTGGCCCTACCAGTATAAGCTCATCGTAGTTGGTTAAGAATGGTTCGGCCCGCACGCTGCTGTTCTCAAGGGACATGCCGATAACGCCAACTTCGATATCGCCGTTTATAGTCTGTTCGAATACCTGCGAGCTATCGGAGATCTCCACCTTCAATTCCATATCCGGATGCTGCTTGTCCCAATCGGCGATAAGTTGTGGCAGTAGGAACTCACCTGTAT
>DASQQM010000353.1:0-2890 GCA_035643475.1 Anaerolineae bacterium
ATCTGAAACCCACACCCTGTTGGGCTTATCAACAACAAAGTTCTGCTCTAGCAGGTTAGGAGCCACAGGGAGATTATGTTTGCTATTGGTAGTTGTCTTAAACTTACGGCGCCTCTTTACCTTTATGCCTGCAAGCTTCATGAGTGTTCGTGCTCTGGACCGGCCGCACGGTATTCCTCTACCCTCTAGAGCCTGTGCTATCCTGCGGCTCCCATACGTTTCACCGGAGTCTTTATGGATCTCTTTAACCAGGGAAACCAGCTCCTCATTTTTTATCTCTCGTTCTGATTTAGGGCATTTAAGCCAGCCGTAGTAGCCGCTTCTATGCACCTGCATTGTGCTGCATAGAATAGCTATTGGGTAATGTGCCTTCTCCGCAAATATAAACTCATATCTTACTTTGGCTCGTTCGCGATAGATGAGCTGCCGCCTTTTTTAGTATTTCACGCTCCATCTTGAGGCGGCGGTTTTCTTCACGAAGTCGGCTTAGCTCAGCTCGCTCGTCTGAGGGTAAACGCAATCCGTTTGCCTCTTCTTCAAACTCCTTCTTCCAGCGGCCCAGCATGTTGGCACCTATCCCTAAATTCCTGGCAGCTTCGCTTATCTTGTATCCCTGCTCGGTAACCAGTTTTACCGCATCTTGCTTGAACTCCTGAGTATACTTCTTTCTCGTTCTCTCGCTCACTTAAATACCTCCTGGAATAATTCTTGATAATAATTAAAAGTTATCCCTTAGGGAGGTGTCTACTGTTAGTGTGCCATGTCAGTTTGTTGCTTGTCCACTTACGTAATAGTGACCACTCTGAATTTCTACTACCGCTATTCCATCGTTCCAGTTAGCACTATTGAAAGAGTTTTTGTCTGACAAGCTCAACTTAAAAAGCCATTCTCGCCTTTTAATATAAACTCGGCCATTTACAATACCTCACTTAATACTGATGGGAATATTGCAGTAGAACAAAAAGGCAAGGGAATCCTTGTAGTGCAAATACAACAAGCAGTGATCGGATCATCTATGGTTTAATACATTATCTTAACAACGAATTGGAGCATACGCCCTTTAAAGATTTACCCATGAACATTGACGCGACCATACTACAGCACTTGAAGCACTTTATATTATGTAGTAACATAATGATCTATGGAGAAGCGTCCTACCGATCATTCGAAGTGCAAAAGAATCCTTAAGCTCATAGGTGATTATTGGACCCTTAACGTTCTTATGGAGCTTAGGAAGGGCGAACTTAGGTTCAGTGAACTGCAAAGGGCGCTTGAAGGCATTAGCCCCGTTACGCTGACAAACCGTCTCAAAAAACTAGACGAAGAAGAACTCATCAACAGGACAACCCAATCAAGAGACAAGCAATCTGTCGTATATGCACTGAATAATTGCGGACGCAAGCTCGTGCCAATACTAGATGCGATCGAGAAAGTTAGCCTTGAGGCTATGGAAAACGAAAGGTAGCAAGTACATGAAAGTTGAAATCTGGTCGGATATCCTTTGACCCTTCTGCTACATCGGCAAACGTCAGTTTGACACTGCACTGCAACAATTTGAACACAAGGACCAGGTTGAAATAGTATTACGCAGCTTCGAGTTGATGCCTGAAGCGCCGGCAGAAACCGATAAAGACATGTATGAGACGGTTGCCGATAAATACGGTGTCAGCTACGAGGAAGCCAAGGCTCTAGGCGACCGCGTTGTCCGAAGTGCTGCAAGCGTGGGCCTTGTATATGACATTGCCCACTCTCATCCAACTAACTCATTTGACGCACTACGCCTCGTACATTTAGCGGCAAAACATAACAGAGGGTTAGAGATGATCGAGCGGTTGTATGTGGCGCACTTTACCGAGGCAACCAACATCGGCAAACCTGAAAACCTGAAGAGATTGGCGGCAGAGGTCGGCCTTGATGAGCAAGAGGTTGCAGCCATACTAGAGGGCGACGCCTATACCGAAGATGTGCGCGCCGATGAGACTGAGGCACGTAAGCTCGGCGTCAACGGTGTACCTTACTATACCTTTGATCGCAAGCATGGTATATTTGGTAGCCAACCGAGCGATGTCTTTCTAAAGACACTCGAGAAAGCTTGGGCGGAGCAATAAGCACCAATGGCTCTGTTAAGCTATGGTAAGCTATGTTTGTCAATGGCAACGAGCGGCTGGATTTAGTTTCTAAAATCAACCCTTTGTGATTATACAATCTCATGTAAAGATAGGAGGAAAAGCGATGTCCGGTTTTAGTAGCCCCCTTGATATCTACAAAATCCTAAACAAATCAAATTGTCGTCAATGCCAAGTGCCAACATGCATGGCTTTTGCCGCTTTGGTGTTTCGGGGTGAAAAAACGCTTGACAGCTGCCCTCACATCGACCGAGAGCTACTAGAGCAATTCACTAGAGATACGGTCAACAAAAGCATGCCTGAACAAAATGGGGAAGAAGTATTACAGCAGCTAAAACGCAAAATAACCGGTGTCGATTTTCCAGCTGCGGCAAAACGGCTAGGGGCTCGGCCTATCGGGCATAAATTAGCGGTTAAGTGTCTCGGCAAAGATTTCTTCGTTGATAATGAAGGTAATATCGATTCAGAGTGCCATATTAACACGTGGCTGACAATGCCCTTGCTCAGCTACATCGTCTCGAGCAAAGGAAGCGATCCGCAAGACAATTGGGTCAAATTTTCTCAACTAAAAGAAGGAATGTCCTGGAACCCGTTCTTTCAAAAACGATGCGAAGAGCCATTAAAGCGAGTCGCCGATGCCGATGAGAAGCTCTTTTTCGATATCGCCCAGGTTTTTGGCGGCATAAAATTGAATGAGAACTCTTCAGCAGATTGGTCACTAATTTTGCGTCCCCTTCCGAAAGTTCCTTTTCTCGTACGTTACT
>DASQQM010000354.1:0-2268 GCA_035643475.1 Anaerolineae bacterium
AAAAAGGACACTCTGGTAAGCATCTATTCCAATAATAAATTAATCGATTCAAAGCGGCTCGAGCTAAAGGGGCGCTCAGCGGATAGCATTATCTTTAGAGATGGCCTCTCAGGATTGGAAGCGGCTGAGATTAGGCTACAGTGCGATGACTCGTTGAAAGTCGATAATAGAGCCTGGGTACTGAGACCAAGAAGGTCTTTTAAAAACATCGCCCTGGTGAGCAATGGAAACATGTTTCTGGAGGAGGGGCTCCGTGCGGTTTCACCGGCTAAGATCAGCCTGATCAACCCCAAGGAGTGGTCGGGGGCAAAGGGCACTGCCATCTCTAAGAGCGCTGATTTTCTCATATTCGATGGGTTTGTTCCTGGCAAACTCCCCAATCGTAATCTACTGGTAGTAAATCCACCGGTCGTGAAGGGTAAGCCATCCATATTTGAGGCGTCGGGATTTGCGAGGGTACCTTCCGTAGAAGTTCTTGATCCAAATCATCCCATTCTACGACTTGTCGACTTATCAGAAGTGCGAATAGCGAGGCTTAAGGCCACACTAGTCCCTAGCTGGATGAGGACGATAGCCGGCGGCAAATCAGGTAATACATTGGCAACCGCTATAGCAGCGGGAGAGGATGCCGGCAGGCGGGTCGTCCTGCTCTCGTTCGATTTGGGTGATTCAGACCTGCCACTACGGATCGCGTACCCTATCCTCCTTGCGAATATTATCGACTATATAAGTCCTGCCTCCGCAGGGAAAAACCCGTCCCAACTGAACATAGGCGAGACTCTCGCGATACGGCCCAATGCGAGCGCAAAGTCGATAACCATTGATTGCCCGGATGGCCACAGAAAGGAACTGGGCAAAGAGGAGCGGTTTTTCCAGGATACGCAGGTTCCTGGCATATACCGCATCAAACAGGCCATCGGCAGCAGGGTAGTTTCAGAGGTCTTCGCCGTTAGCTTGATCTCACAGCGAGAGTCCGATATAGCCCCATCCGACCACCCGGAACTTGCTCTTGAGCAATCTTCAAAAAATGGGAGAAGCGGCGGTAAAACCGATACCGAGATATGGCAGTGGCCCGCCCTTATCGCCCTCCTTCTCCTTTTCGTCGAAGGATGGGTCTACCTGAAGGGGTATTGATATGCCGATAGTTTTTAAACAGCCGCTATTCCTTATACTGCTCCTCTTACTGCCAGTGGTTATCCTATGGTCGAGGAAGTACCCGTTCCCAGGGTTATCGCCGAAGAGAAAGGCCATCTCCTTGGCGCTGCGCTGCCTTATATTAGTCTTATTAATCTCTTCTTTAGCCGGTTTAAGCATAAAGAAATCGGTCGATGAGATATCGACTATCTTTGCCATCGATCATTCTGATAGTGTAACAAGCAAGGGTAAGGAAAAGGCATCTCGTTTTGTCGGGAATGCGCTCACCGGCACCGGCAATAAAAACACCGCCGGTGTCGTGGTTTTTGGGGCGGATGCCCTTGTTGAGCGCTACCCCACCAACAATAACGAGCTCGGATACATAAGCTCTACCCCAAAGACCGACCTTACCAACATAGCTGAAGCGCTCAATCTAAGCACTATCATGTTCCCTCAGGATTCAAGGAAGCACCTGGTGCTCCTGTCGGATGGCAATGAGAGTGTTGGGGATATCGATGATGCGTTAAAGCTCCTCACGCTGAACAACATCCGGCTCTCGGCGGTCCTCCTCCCTTCCCTTGAGAAGCGTGAGGTCATTATGACTTCGCTTAGGACCCCCTCCTTCGCCAGGGTAGGCGAGAAATTCAATGCAACGGTTAAAGTAGATAGCGATGTACAAACAGGCGGTCGCCTGCAGGTATTTCAAGACGAAGAGCTGGTAAAAAGCACATACGTTCAAATAGAAAAAGGGATCAATGAATATGCTTTTGAGCTGCAAGCAAAAAGCAGCGGTTTCAAGAGGTTTAAAGCCCAGATAGAACCGGGAATCGACCACTGGGCTGAGAATAACGAGGCGCATAGCATAACCATGGTAGAAGGACCGCCTAATATCTTAATCGTCGAGGGGACAGCGGGCGAAGCAGTAAACCTCGCAGCGGCATTGAAGAACTCTTCGATCCACACCACCCTCGCTACCCCCGCAGATATACCGGTAAAAGCGGCACAGCTTGCTAATTACCAAGCCATCGTTTTAGCTAACGTCTCCGCAGAGCAACTCGGCGACGATAAGATGAAGGCGATCAAGTCTTATGTCCGCGATGCGGGGGGCGGTCTTGTGGTTATCGGCGGTGGCCA
>DASQQM010000355.1:0-3002 GCA_035643475.1 Anaerolineae bacterium
GGTATTACTGGCTGATGCAGCGCTCCTCCAGGGGGAGAAGATCTGCAGCGGCTTACTCAACCACAGAGCCTTGAGTTTCCTTGAACGATTCAAAATGCCGGAAAAGCTGCTTGATTGGCCCAGTAAGCTTATCCTTAGATATGTCGATGCAGACCGCTTAATAGAAAAAGAGGTCCGGCACCAGGTAAGCAATACCTCGGGACGACTGCTCCGCGCATGGCTTTTGTCAAAGGTACCGGACCGGATTGAGCTATGGCAGGGGACCTCTTTTTTGAGCTACCGCGATTATGGTAGGTATGTTGAGGTGGAGCTGAGGCGGGGCCCGGAGCGCATAACGGTTATATCGAGATACCTTATCGGAGCTGATGGCGCAAGGTCTTTAGTAAGACAACAGATGGGCGCTACTGGAATCCAATATTTCGCCGCCCTTCAGGATTGGATAAAACCAGAAAAGCCGCTCCCACCCTACTTTGATTGCATATTCTCCCGTAAGGTGGGCCTCCAGTTTATCTACGGCTATATTATCCCGAAAGGCCAGTTAGCCATCGTAGGGAGCATCTTCAGTTCTGAGGCACGTTCGATGCCTGCCATGCACGAGCGGGTGAAGAGCGCGCTTGAAGGTAAGATAGGGCGGTTCAACCAGTTGGCCAGAAGAGAGCTAGGGATCATCGTTCACCCACGATCACTGCACGATATCGCGCTAGGACAGGGAAGGGTTTTACTTGTAGGTGAGGCAGCTGGTTTTGCAAGCCCTGTACCTGGTGGGGGAGTAAGTTATGCCCTATATAGCGGTGAGGCCTGTGGGACAGCCTTCTGGAGTAACCAAAACCCATTAGAGCAGTATTCTCAACTAGCCTTGCCGATTCTTGAGGATATTCAGCCGAAGCTAGGAAAGCTCAGCCATGTGGTGGCCAACCGCATGCCGATGCGGGCACTGTCATGGCTAAGCAAACAACTTTAGTGGGAGTGCAATGTGGGGCCAGAGGTCAGGAGCCAGGAGCTAGAATCCAGAATATAAGAAGTTCCCATCCTGGCTCCTGACTTCTTATCCAAACTGGTATAAACTCGAGACGGCCGATCCACGTTTGGCGGCATAGAGAAATTTCCTAAACAACAGACGCTAAGATTATGCAATAGATTTAGATGAAAGGTGTTGTGTTGCATGCCGGAACTTCCGGAGACTGAGACCATACGACGTGAGCTTGGACAATCGGTGGTCGGACTAAAAATAGTAGATGTCGAGGTTCCCGTGTCCCGCATTTTGCGCATGCCGGCGGATGAATTTATACGACGGGTAAAGGGTACCGTCGTAGCTGGGGCCAACCGGCGTGCGAAAATCATCGTACTTCATCTCTCTTCGGGCGAAGCGCTCCTATTTCATCTGATGATGGCGGGATCTCTGCTGTATATGCCGGCTGGTATCCCGAGGGGGAAGGCGACCCAGGTCATATTTATACTAGAAAACGGCTATGAGCTACGTTACCGCGATCTGCGGCTTTTCGGTTATGTAAAGCTGCTTGGGGAGGGCGATGTGCTGGAATCGCCCGAATTACGACACCTGGGGCCCGAGCCTCTCTCGGATGAGTTCACGCCCACGACCCTCAAGGAGATGCTGGCGAAACGGCCAAGGGGAAAGGTAAAGGCCCTACTTCTCGACCAAACTTTCATCGCTGGCATCGGGAATATTTACGCGGACGAGATTCTTTTTTACGCGGGGGTTCACCCTGCCAGACCAGCCGGCTCGTTAACCAATCGAGAGATTGAGCGTATATATGAAGGTGTGCGCTCAATCTTAGCCAAAGCTATAGAAGAGCGGGGAAGCTCTATCGCCTCATACGTCGACCTCTACGGTAGCAAGGGCAATTACACCAACTTCCTAAAGGTATATAATCGAACCGGAGAGCCCTGCCCCGATGGTTGTACCGGGGTTATCGTAAAAATAAAGGTGGCTGGCAGGGGAACCCATGTATGCCCGGATTGCCAGAAGTAGAAGATCGGTGAATCGGGGTCCAGGGACCGGGGACCAGGGATGTAGTAAGAGGTGTGGGCAGATAGTTATCCAGTGCTGCAGTTGCCAGTTAGTGTGGGTAAGAGACGTAGGCACTACTCTATGAACTACTAACTATGAACCACTAACTTTAGTCGCTGTTTTTCGAACCGGTACGCAGTTGCGACCAGGCATTTGTTTTTTGTATGATAAAAACTGGATTTAAGTTAATGAAAAGGAGAAGGCATAGATGATTGAGACTGGAACGCTGAGAGTAAAAACCGGCTTGGCCGAAATGCTAAAGGGCGGGGTTATTATGGATGTAACCGACGCCGAGCAGGCAAAAATTGCAGAGGATGCTGGGGCCGTTGCCGTAATGGCGCTTGAGCGCGTTCCTGCTGACATAAGGGCTGCTGGTGGCGTTGCTCGCATGGCCGATCCCACAAAGATCGAAGAAATAATAAATGCCGTAACGATTCCCGTTATGGCAAAAGCCAGGATAGGACATTTCGTTGAAGCGCAGATTCTCGAGGCGCTCGGTGTAGACTATATCGATGAGAGCGAAGTTCTCACTCCGGCAGATGAGGAGCATCACATCCATAAGTGGGATTTTAAGGTGCCTTTTGTGTGCGGATGCAGGAACCTTGGCGAGGCCCTGCGGCGTATCTCGGAGGGCGCCGCAATGGTACGGACGAAGGGCGAGCCGGGTACCGGCAATATCGTCGAAGCTGTCCGCCACATGCGTAAGGTTAACGAGGGTATCGCTTGGCTTACATCTCTTCGTGATGATGCACTATTTGCTGCCGCGAAGGAGCTCCAGGCCCCGTACGATCTGGTAAAGTGGGTGCATGATAATGGTAAGCTGCCAGTAGTAAACTTCTCAGCAGGTGGTGTAGCGACTCCTGCCGATGCGGCATTGATGATGCAGCTCGGTGCAGATGGCGTTTTTGTTGGCTCCGGTATCTTTAAGAGCGGGGATCCAGCAAAGCGCGGGAAAGCCATCGTCCAGGCGACA
>DASQQM010000356.1:0-10875 GCA_035643475.1 Anaerolineae bacterium
TCTTTACTATTTGCCAGTTTCCTCAATAGTTCATGGGTTCCCTTGAGCACTATTGATATGGTGCCCTCACCTGGGAAGTACTCAGCTAGAGCTCTATATATTCTCTGTGGCAGTTTTACTTAATATCGCGCTGGGTATGCTAAACATCGATTCTATGCAGTGTAGTTCTTTTGCATCAGCAGGCAGAAACAACCAGTGCTTTAACAGTAAGAAAGGAGGTATAGATCAGTGAAAAAGAAACTAGCTTTTCTTGGTATCCTTCTGCTCGTCCTCATATTTGCCGCAGCTACTCAGCTGATGGCAGTTGGCACCTGGACGGGGCAAGACAGTGGGACCAATCGGAACCTTGACTCCGTCGACTTCGTAGACGCCACCACCGGCTGGGCGGTGGGTGACACTATCCTGCACACGACGGACGGCGGCATGACCTGGGCGGCGCAGAACAGTGGGACAACCGTTGGCCTTTACTCCGTCGACTTCCTCGATGTGAACACCGGTTGGGTGGTGGGGCAAAGCGGTACTATCCTTCATACCACCGATGGTGGGGCAGGAAGGAATCATCCTTCACACCACTAACGGCGGGACTACCTGGACGAAGCAGGACAGCGGTGTGACGACCGGCGATGAATTTGTCTCCGTCCACTTCGTCAACACTACCACTGGCTGGGCGGTTGGGCAAAGCGGCGTAATCCGTCATACCACTGACGGCGGTGTAACCTGGACACATCAGAACAGCGGGACGACCAGAGAACTTATGTCTGTCGACTTCACCGATGCAAACACCGGCTGGGCGGTGGGAGGTGGCGGCACCATCTTAAAGTACCAGGATACCGGCGGCACGACCACCAGCACACAACCTGGCACAACCACCACGACGCAGCCCGGCACAACCACTACCACGCAACCACCGGGCACCTTTAAAGATGTCTTAGCCACTGACTGGTTCTTTACCTACGTGAGGGACTTGGCTCTGGCAAAGATTATCAACGGATACCCTGATGGCACCTTTAAGCCACAAAATAGCATCACTCGAGCAGAGTTTGCTAAAGTAATCGTCTTAGCTCACGGCAGCACCCCGGCAACGACTACGAGCTCCTCGTTTAAAGATGTTGCCCCCTCCTACTGGGCCAGAGGCTACATTGAGCGGGCTAAAGAGCTTGGCTTTATTAATGGCTACCCCGATGGCACTTTTAAGCCAGCAAACAATATCTCCAGACAAGAGATCGCAAAGATCGTGGTCTTAGCTAACGGCTCAACGCCAGCAGCAAGTTATAGGGCTATCTTTTCCGATGTGCCCTCAACTCTTTGGAGCTGGCCCTTTGTTATTAAAGCATCTGAGTTAACTATCATCGGGGGCTATCCTAATGGAGAGTTTCGACCAGTAAATGCAGCTACACGAGCAGAAGCCTCTAAGATGGTAAAAGTCATGATCGATGTGGGGCCATAAGAAGTCTTTTTCAGGGGCTCCAGGGTGCTGGAGCCCCTGGTGTAATTGAAGATATTAGCTCTCCTTCTTAACCTATAGCGGACTTTCACCGCTAAGCTACTTGCCCATGCCTGGCGTACTAAAAAATGCCTTTCGAAAAGCATTTTTGCAAGGCTGAACTTTGTCGTCCCGATGGGACACTATTTGAACTCGTATTCTGGTAGCGTCGCTCAGAAAACACCCTTTTTAAAGAAAATACCGATTAGCATTTTTGAGAGCGCAAAACTTGCCACACATGGTGCAACTATGCTCCGATTCTGGGGTTCTACTATCTCTTATGCTGCGGGCATCATCCCCGTAAAGCGCTAAGGAAAACTGCTTCTCCCAATTAATATCTCGCCTCGCAAGGGACATATCGAGATCACGTTTATCGGTTCTACCCCGTAGCTTTACGATATCTCCTGCGTGTGCCGCCACTTTTGCTGCCTTTACCCCCACAATTACATCCTCTATATTTGGTAACGCTAGATGTTCCGCGGGTGTAATATAGCAAAGAAGATCAGCGCCGTATCGGCTTGATGACGCGATGCCTATTGCTGCAGTAATATGATCGTACCCGGCCCCGATATCTGTCACCAGTGGACCGAGCATATAGTAAGGGGCACCGCCGGACATCTTTTTCTCTAGAATAATACTGGCCTCAATTTCGTCGAGCGGCACATGACCCGGACCCTCAACCATCACCTGGCACCCCATATCGCGTGCAGCTTCTGCCAGCTCGCAGTTTATGATTAGCTCTTGTATTTGCGCCCGGTCTAATGAGTCTGCGATAGCCCCTGCTCGGAGGCCGTTTCCAAGGCTTAAAACCGTATCGTATTTGTTAAGAATCGCGACTACCTTATCGAATCTTTCATATAACGGATTCTCTTTTTCATTAGCGAGCATCCAGCCAACCATTGTAGCGCCACCTTTTGAAACCAATCCGCCGTAGCGGTATCCCTGCTTATTAAGTCTCTCAGTTGTATAAAGATTGATGCCGCAATGGATAGCCATAAAAGCAATGCCATCTGCACACTGTCGTTCAATTACCTCAAAAAGCAACTCCTCAGTTAGCTTATTTGGATCACCATAGAGATCGGTTGCTTCTCTGAAAGCCTGATACAGGGGAACGGTGCCTACTGGTAAAGAAGTCGCTGCAATAACTTTTCGCCGGATCAGATCCAAATCACCACCAACGCTAAGCTCCATTAAGGTATCGGCACCGCTATTTTCGGCAGCTTTTGCTTTTTTTATTTCGAGATCAAGATCAACGATATCTGTTGATGTGCCAATACTCGCATTGACCTTGCTTATAAGGCCTTCTCCAACACCAACCGGTCTTGTGCCATGTCTATTCCCGCCGATTATCACTACTGTCCCATTTGCAATCCTTTTTCGCAGGCTCCCCACCTCAACGCCTTCATTACCGGCCACATCATGCATTTCCGAACTAATGTTGCCTTCTCTTGCCAATTCAAGTTGCGTCTTCATGCTGAATTTTCTCCTCCTCGTTCTCTCTTGCTAAACACGTAAAAACAAAAAACCTCAAGCCCTTTTGACTTGAGGTTATCGACCAGATACATCCTCAGTTGCCGTATACTTGGCAATCGAAAGATTTACGGCGTATCTAGGCAGGTCTTCTGGCTTCAGGATCATTCTACGCCTGCACCTTCCCACCCAAGTAGTGTTCTGGGATAGTGGCTCGTTCGCAGGTTTCGTCCTCCGTTACAGCGGCGGGCCCACGCCGGAATCTCACCGGCTTCCCTATTCTCCCCATACCGGGGCACCTAGATATTCGCTAGTATTCGATTTTCCAGCAATATATAACACATAAAGCAAACAGTCAAGCCTGATTCAAAATGGCACCAATTTGCTTCTGACACAATCCGTAAGGTCTGGTTTATACAAAGAACCGCTGGGGCATAGCAGTTTACTCACCCTTATAAGCGAGGGCTAGCAGTGCTACATCGTCTTGCAGCCGTCCACTGGAAAACCGTAAAACTTCATCAAATATCGCCCTTGGCACTTCTTTAGCTGAAATAGGCTCTAGCTCTCTTACAAATTCTATAAGGTGATCCTCTTCAAAGAACTCACCATCACGCCTTGCTTCAATAACACCATCCGTATATAAAATCAGGGTGTCGCCGCTACTGAGGGTTGTCACACCATTTTTATAGCGCAAATCTGGAAAAGCTCCAATAATTGGCGAGTACATTTCAAGGAGTTCAACGAGAAGCGATTTTCTCTTCATTATTGCTGGTGGATGCCCTGCATTACAGTAGACAAGCCTTTTTGTGTTTTTATCGAAAATTGCAAAGAACACTGTGACAAACATCGATGGGCTAGATACCGCCCTTATTGCTTCATTGGTTTTTGCCATGATTTGCGCAGGGTCATATCCTTCAAGTGCATAAGCCCTTATAGTGTTTTTAACGACGACTGTGAGCGCCGCGGCTTCTAATCCCTTACCAGCTATGTCGCCAACGGTAAGGCCAACCCGATTATGCTCAAGCTCGAAGAGGTCATAGAAGTCTCCGCCGACTCGCGCTGCCTCAGTTGCAGAGTGATAAAGCTTTCCATACTCCAGGTGATCTACCTTTTCTGGTACACTAAGCAGAGCATCTTGCAAGGTGTCTGCTATATGGCGCTCAGCCTCATAAAGCCTTGCATTTTCAAGCGCAATTGCCGCGTGACGGCCTATACCCTCTAGAGTCGCGAGGTCTCGCTCATCGAACTTCTTCTCAGGATCCAAGTTTGAGACCCAAAGGACGCCTATGATTCGACCACGCGACCACAGCGGAACCATAGCGATTGAGCGCAGTCCAGTCGCAGCAAAAACCGGAATCTTATCGTCGAATTCTTGATAGTCCTCTAAGACCATGGGCTTTTTCTGAAAAATAACTATTCCACTCAACCCTCGACCGGGAGGGACATCAGTCTTTGCAAAATATTCTGGCAAATTGTAGATAAATGGGTACGTGACGGCTCTCGTCTCTTCGTGAGCGAGGCCAACCGCACCCACATCGGCACCTATAAGCTCAGTAGCATTTTTAGCGATCCTACGCATCAACTCATCTAACTTAAGCCCAGACGTTATATCGAGAGCCACATCGAGAAGCGTCTGAAGATTCTTGCTCCTTTGATCCAGCTTATCGGTTAATACCGTAAACTCTTCAAAAAGCCGGGCGTTTTCCAGAGCAACGGAGATAGCAACTGCAAGCTTACCTGCAAAATCAATTTGGGCTTCGGTAAAGGTAACTGGTGCTGAGTGATAGCTGAAATAAAGCGTACCAATAAAGTCCCCTCTTACTATTAAGGGGATCGCCATTAGTGATCGTATACCAAAACGCTCTATAACCTCAGGGTTGACTCTTTCATCATGTAAAGCGTCGTTTACCACAGCCAACGTTCTGGTTCTGGACATAAGTATCGTCAGTGTAGCTTCCTCATCGGTTAGTCGCGTCCCAATCATTTCTTTTGGCCACCCGTAAACATACCTTATTGCCCAGTAAGCGTCCTCCCGTAATAATACCGCTGCTTTCTCAACGCCTATCGCTTTAGCGGACTTAACGATAATCCTTTGCATTATCTCGTTAAAATCCAGAGTAGAAGTTACAGCTGCGTTGATATCGTTTAATGCATCGCTTAACCCTTTTTCTCTTGCTAGTTCTTCCTCTACGCGCTTGCGCTCTTCAATGTCCTCGACCATGGGCAAAAAGTAGCGAGGATTTCCCTTCTCATCGCGGACGATAGAAGCGGTCGTGCTAGCCCAGAAAGGCTCTCCGCTTTTCTTAATGTAGCGCTTTTCGGTCTGGTAAGAAGACATTTCTCCACTTACCAGCTTCTGCACAAAACCAATATCCCTATCAACATCATCTGGATGGGTGATCTCAGTAAAAGTTAACTTAGTAAGCTCTTCCTCGGTATATCCCAACATCTGGGTCAGCTTTGCATTAACCTTTACGAAACGGTAATCTAGACCAACTATGGCCATACCAAGTGGCCCTTCTTCAAAGACTTTACGGAACCGCGCCTCGCTTTCTTTGAGAGCCTCTTCTGCCCTCTCTCTATCCGTGATATCGGTGGAAATGCCGCAAACCCCATAAATATTCCCCTGAGGATCACGTAAGGGAAACTTTATGGAGATGTAGGTGTGCAGCTCCCCATTAACCGGGACAACTTCTTCAAACTCCAGCGGCTCCCCGATTTCGAGCACCTTTTGGTCATTCACCCTTACTGCATCGACTCTCTCCTTTGGGAAGAAATCGTAATCGGTTTTGCCAACAATTTCTTCTCTTTTGATATGGAACAAAACCTCATATTGGCGGTTAATGAGGATGTATCGACCCTCTCTGTCCTTAACATAGATAACCGCTGTAGTGTTATCTATGATTGACTGCAGCAGCGCTTGGCTACTGCGGAGAGCCTCTTCTACCTTCTTTCGCTTGGTGATGTCGACAGTGGCGATAAATATCTTCGATCGTGTTTCCTCAAAGCCCGGTGGAATAAACGATATTACGGATACATATATTGTGTCTCCCTTAAGTGTTCGACTTGTGAACTCTGCCTCAAACTTTACTTCCTCTTTCTCGGCATATGAGATTAAGAATTCCTTGGCAGCATCTAGGCCTTCTTTAGTAAAAGTTGCCCCGAAGTTTCTTATAAACTCTTCCTTGCTGCTTGCCCCATATAACTTGAGGACGGTCCTATTCACATCGATTATCTTTATTGTGGCTAGCATCTCGGCAGTAACTTCTGGGTGTTGCTCAAAATACGCTCGAAAGTCCTTTACTCCCTGTTTTTTAAGCTCATTAATATGAGCTGTAATTCCTGAGGCATCTTGCTCCCACAAAGCGATGGGAGCATCCTCGAATAGGGTTCGATACCTATTCTCACTCTCCCTAAGAGCTTCTTCTATCCTCTGTCGCTCTGTAATATCCCGGAAAACAACTTGGATTGCTGGCTTGCCCATATAAATAATCGGTGATGCCGCTACCTCAACATCTATAGGGCTTCCATCAACGCGGATAAACTTTTCTTCAGCAATCCCTACTTTTTTTCCCTGTTGCATCTGTTTGTTCCGCTCGATTACCAGTTCTCTATAGTTTGGATGAACGAAGCTAATCACCGGTTTTCCAATGAGTTGGTTGGCATTTGCAGCCCCGAACATTTTAACTGTTGCAGGATTTGCATAGACTAATTTTCCTTCACTATGAACCGCAATCCCATCAGGCGAGAGCTCCACTAAGCTGCGATAGCGCTCTTCACTCTCTTTAAATGCCTCTTCTACTTTTTTTCGCTCTGTGATATCAGATACGTAAACTGAAAAACCTTTCTCATAAGGATAAGCATGTACCTCAAACCATCTGTTTAACGGTGGGTAAAAAGCTTCAAAGGTTCTGGGGACCATCTCTTCTTTGGCTCTGTGATACTCTTTATCAAATATGCTGCCCTCGAGTTCCGGTAGCACTTCCCACATATTTCTAAAGAGGAGCTGTTCCCTCCTTCTTCCTATGAGTTGTGCAGCTATGCTGTTTACGTACGTAAAGCGCCAGTCATTATCTAGTGCAAAGAACCCATCAGTGATGCTCTCAAGGATATCGAGAACTTGCTTTCTTGAGTCTCTGATCTCTTCAGCTGCCTGCCTCTCAGCTGTGACGTCATGGCCGATGCTTGCTGTTCCGATGACGTTTCCCTGGCGATCACGCAACAGCACGTTACTAAAGGCGATGGTGTGCCTCTCTCCCTCTAGCGTTACAATGTCATTCTCATAGTGAGCAGGGATACCCCGGGTGATTACCTCATGGAAAACTTGCTTAATTTCTTCTTGGTTCTCCTCTGGGATGAAGTAATCAAACCAGTTCTTCCCGATAACTTCATCCCGTTGCCAGCCGGTAAGATTAAGCAGAAAGTCATTGCCAAAGATGATATTTCCTTGAGTGTCTAGCATGAGCGCAATAAGCTCTACTCCTTCGAGCATTTCCCGAAACCTGCGCTCGCTCTCTCTTAGGTCCTCTTCTGCCTGCTTGCGAGCGGTAATATCGGCAAAGGATAATATAGCACCTATGATGTTGCCTTCCTCATCGCGAAGTGGAGCAGCGTTTGTCGATATGATTACCCTGCGCCCATCAGGACGAATAACGACATACTCAACGTTTCTTACCAGGTTGCCTGTTCTTAGAGCCTGTATGATTGGACGCTCTTCAATTGGATAGGGTTTGCCTTCTAGTGTAGTTAACTTGTATCCAGGGTCACTATAGGGGCTTCCTATTAAATCGCTTCTCTTTACGCCAAGTATTTCCTCTGCTGATCCGTTGGCATACATAATGACAGCATCGGTACTGATTATGTATATGCCCTCGGCTATGGTTTCAAGTATGCGCTCTAGTTGTTTTCTTGAGGTTGCTTCCTTCAAGGTTCCTTCACTCCGGTATATAAATTACTTATACTTGTAGTTATTCTCTCATTTTGCTCTAGTCAAACATTGCGAAATTCGTGTCAGAACGGAAATGCAGAGAGATTCTGCAGGCTTTAACGGCTGCTTTGATATTAGGTCGGTAGGGCTACATTTCATGGCCGGTCAACTACGCCGAGCATCCTTGTCTATCTCATTAAACATTGCTGAAGGTAATGGTCACCTGATGTGTAGATATAATAGCTGCTTGGATGGTTAAATTGAGAGTTTATTCGATGAAGGGGAAACAGAATCTTTTACTTACCTTCTAGGCTAACAGCAAGGATAGCCACATCATCCACTAATACACCGCTAGCGCATCGCAAGACCTCAGCGAGGATTGTTTGGGGCATTTCTTGAGCCGGTGATGGTTTTAGGTTCTGCAACATGTTCA
This sequence comes from Anaerolineae bacterium, assembly GCA_035643475.1. Taxonomy (GTDB): domain Bacteria; phylum Actinomycetota; class Aquicultoria; order Aquicultorales; family Aquicultoraceae; genus DASQQM01. Next base: position 8,314 of record DASQQM010000356.1, read on the forward strand.
CCAGTCTCTCCTCACCGTAGAGCTCGCCATTACACCGAGCCTCAATTATGCCATCGGTGTAGATAATTAATCTGTCGTCTTTATGCAAAACACTCTTATCGTCTTCATATCGCATTCCAGAAAATGCGCCTATTAAAGGTGAGCGAGTGCTGAGTAGTTCTACATCAGATGTCGCCCTCTTTATAATAGCTGGCGGATGACCGGCGCTACAGTATTCAAGCTCACCCGTTTCCGTATCAAGTATGCCGAAAAACAGGGTGACGAAGTTGGATTTGGCTGTAGATTTCACTATAGCCTCATTCGTTTTTGCCATTATCGAACCGGGTGTGCCACCATCGTAGGCATGCGCCTTTATGGTATCCTTTACCACACTAGTCAGCACCGCTGCCTGCACTCCCTTGCCAGCCACATCACCCACAACTACGCCTACCTTACCGTGCTCAAGCTCGAAGATATCATAGAAATCGCCTCCGACTTTGGCGGTCTCGGTAGCTGAGCGGTAGAGATAACCGAATTCAATGCCTTCTACTCGCTTCGGCATGAGGAGAATGGATTCTTGCAGGGTATCTGCAATATAATGCTCGGCTTCGTAAAGTCGTGCGTTCTCAAGTGCGATTGAAACCGATGCTGCAAGCTTCTCCGCAAAATCGAGCTGGGCTTCGGTAAACTTGCGTGCGGCGGAGTGATAGAGAAACGTCATTACACCGACAATCTTGTCTTTCACTAGCAGTGGGGTGACTAGCGAGGAGCGGATATTGTATCTTTTAACAACCCTTCGACTCACCCCTTCTTCGGAGAAGACATCGTTTATCGCATAGGGTTTTTTCGTCTTTAACACTAGGAATGCAGCTTTGGCTTCTTCATCGGTAAATCGGCCACCGAGTAAATCGTGCGCCTTACCATATAAGTACCGCACTACCCAATAGTGGTTCTCTTTTATCGCCACAAGGGTCGTCTCCACGCCTAGAACATCGCTGGCTTCTCTGACAACTACCGACATGATCTCATCGACGTTAAGTGTTGAGCTTATCGCTGTATTGATGCTATTTAGGGCATTGCTTAGCTCCTCAGCCCGTTTGCGCTCGGTTATATCGGAAAACACCGTCACAAATCGTCCCTTGCGAGAAGAGAACACGGAGATGCTGAAATACTTGTCCGTCGGCAGAAAGTACGTCTCGAACTTAGCTGGCTTGCCCGTCTCTGCCACTTTTGCATAGATATCGATATAGGGTGGCCGGTCATCCCCGTATAATACAGCCGCTCCCTTGCTTATAGCTAGGTCTCGTTTGATCCCAATTATCTCTTCAAAGCGGGGATTTACATCCTTTATGACGTAATCGAGCGGGTTACCAGTCCCGTCGTAAATAACTTCATGAATAGCAACTGCTTCATTCATGTTATCAAACAGTAGTTTGTAGTTGACTTCAACCGTTTTTAGTGCTTCGGCGCGCTCAACTATTTGTTGCTCGAGGTTTTCATTTAACTGGCGTAACGCCGTGTTTGCCTCTTGAAAACTGCGGTGGGTCATCTCAAATGGAGACATGCACTCCTTAAAGAAAGCGGATGCTGCCTCCGTTATCCTGATGATATCCTCAGATGAAACGACGCCGCTCAAAGTCGCCCTCAGTGCCTCCTGGTGCACGGTTGCGATATCTAACACACCGAGACCATCTGCGACTGCCTTGCGCCCGAGTTCGTACGCATGCTCGAGTGCAACCTCACCCGCCCCACCAAGGTACTCCGTCAACGTTGCCGCATATTGTTCTTTTAACCTGTCTAGACTATCTCTTAATAAGTTATCCTTCATAATGCTCATCCCGCAAAACGGGCGACCAACACCAAATCGTCGTCCGATTCTTTTCCATATGCGGCAAGGATGTGATCGGCAATGCGCTGCGGCGGATCACTAAGAACTAGATCCTTATCAAAGCCGCTTCGGATGCCATCGGTTACAAGAATCAGTACATCGCCTCTTGCTATGGGGATAGTTGATGGGTGCAATTTTGGTAGCTGATAACCGACCACCCCACCGCGCAGAAGCAAAGTCTCACGCAGGGGACTCGCATGCGGATCTGCGCGTAAAAGACGCCCCTCGACGTTGCCCACACCTGTCCACGTCACGGTCTCGTCGGCTTCACTAATCGATGCCAGGCTTAAGGCCACGCCACGCGTCCCTTTTAGCCGCGCATGACACCGCTTAACTAGCTCATCAACTGCTTCTCCAGCACCCTGCTTAAGGGTGTCTACAGCAATTCTAGCTGCCGCAGCGGCCTCAAAGCCATACCCCAGCCCATCCACTGCGGCTAAGAGAGTACCCCCTTCAAACTGTTTAACCAAGTGCAAATCACCAGAAACTGATTGTCCAAGATGCGGTCTGGAGGCGACACCCCATTCGATCATCGCCGACTCCATTTCTTCACAACTACGGTTGTTCCCTTGCCAACATGGGAGACGATCTCAAACTCGTCCATAAGTCGCTTTACTCCTGGCAGGCCAAGTCCGAGGCCATGCCCCGTTGAGTAGCCGTCCTGCATGGCAAGCTCAACATTGGGAATGCCGGGG
>DASQQM010000357.1:0-3537 GCA_035643475.1 Anaerolineae bacterium
CTTTACTACCAGGCCCGATACGCTCTTCGGGGCGACATTCTTCCTGCTTGCCCCGGAACACCCGATGGTAGATGGTCTCGTAAAGGGGACGGAGTACGAGACCGGTGCGATGGAGTTCAGACATAAGGTTGCCCATGAGACCGAGGTCGACCGCGTCTCCGCAGAAAAAGAGAAGAATGGCTACTTCACAGGGGCGTTTGTCATAAATCCAGTAATGGTGAAGAAATCCCCGTATACCTCGCTGATTACGTGTTGATGGGATACGGGACGGGCGCTGTAATGGCGGTCCCGGCGCATGACCAGCGCGACTTTGAGTTTGCGACAAAGTATGGCCTACCGATCAGGGTCGTTATTCAGCCAGCGGGCGAGATGCTGAACCCGACCATGATGGCCCAGGCGTACGAGGGCGAGGGCGTCATGGTCAATTCCGGCCCGTTTGATGGCACGCCCCAGATCGAGGGCGTAAATAAGGTCACCGAGTACCTAAAGGAGAGAGGCGTCGGAGAGGCGGCGGTAAACTACCGGCTGCGTGATTGGCTCATTTCAAGGCAGCGCTACTGGGGAAACCCGATACCGATGATATATTGTGATACATGCGGTGTAGTGCCGGTGAAAGAAGAGGACCTACCGGTTGTTCTCCCGGAGGATGTGGAGATTACCGGGTTCGGTGGCTCACCGCTTACCAAGCATGAATCATTTGTTAAGACGACCTGCCCTGTGTGCGACGAACCGGCACGGCGTGAGACCGATACGATGGATACGTTTGTCGATTCATCCTGGTACTTCCTGCGCTACTGCAGCCCGCATGACAATACGCTCCCATTTACGAAGGATGCGGCCGATTACTGGATGCCGGTGGATCAATACATCGGCGGCATTGAGCATGCCGTGCTCCACCTGCTGTACTCGCGGTTCTTCACGAAGGTTCTCTACGATATGGGTATGGTGAGCGACGTCGAGCCATTCAAGAATCTTCTTACGCAAGGGATGGTCTTAAAAGATGGCGTAACGATGTCTAAATCCAAGGGCAATGTTGTGAGCCCCATGAGCATTATCGATAAATATGGTGCGGATACCGCAAGGCTCTTTATCCTGTTCGCCTCGCCGCCGGAGAAGGAGCTGGAATGGAGCGATCGCGGGGTTGAAGGATCATACAGGTTCCTAAACCGCGTCTGGAGGCTGGTTGAGGATAATAAGCAGCTGGTTGTGGGCACACCTGCGGCGATTCCGGGCGGCGATCTGGGAGTGGCGGAGCGAGACCTGCGCCACGTGGTACACAGGACGATAAAGAGGGTGACCGATGATATAGCCCGCTTTAGCTTTAATACCGCGATAAGCGCGGTCATGGAGCTGGTGAATGCGATGTATAAGTATGGTGAAAGAACCGATCGCAATCCAGCTGTTATGAAGGAAGCGGTTGAAAATCTTGTACTGCTGCTCGCCCCCTTCGCCCCGTATCTTACTGAGGAGCTCTGGCAGGAGCTGGGAAACGAGGAGAGTGTGCATCTCCATACCTGGCCGAAATATGATCCGGAGCTGGCAAAGGCAGAAGAGGTAACGCTGGTTGTCCAGGTGAATGGTAAAGTCAGGGATAAAATTACGATCGCCGCTGGCATCTCTGAGGAAGAGATGAAGAAGACCGCGCTGGCATCGGAAAAGGTAATCGCTAACATTGGCGACCGACACGTGAAGAATATCTTCGTCGTTCCTGGTAAGCTGGTGAATATAGTTGCGAAATAACCTTATCACCTGGTGTCCGAGTTGCCGGTGAATAGGTGAATAGGTAAATCGGTGAATGGGTGAATTGGAGCGTGGGTAAGAGGTGTGGGCACTGTTGTGATGTGCCAAGGTGCCAACGTGCCAATGTAGTTGCCCCATTTATGGGGCGACCTCTGATGGTAACTGCAGTGCCAATAATTACCCGTAGTTGCCCGATTCATCGGGCGTATGAGCGTGGGTAAGAGGTGTGGGTACTACTCTATGGACTACTAACTATGAACTACTAACTCTTAGATGCATACCTGTCATTGCGAGCACCCAACCCACTTAAAAGTGGGTGGTTAAGAGAAGGACACTCCTGGTAAAAGAAGCGTGTCCTTAGGAGGAGCGAGCCTTAGCGAGCGACGTGGCAATCTCAAACATCATAATCACCCTCTGCAATACATAAGGGGCGGAGCTTGTTTCCACCCCTTAGCTTTTTGCCTTTAGCCTCCTGAAGGCAGCTATCGACCCGTTTTCTATCAAAACCAGCCTTTAATCCGGCCCTGTTCGTCCCCTGCATCCGCATTGCTTACTGCTCGACAAAACCTTTAAGGGTTTTGAAAAATTTTTCAAAATAGCGGAAGGTATGCGGGCGCTTGTGTATAATAACATATATATGCAAAAGCGTAAATGGGCAATAGGTAAAGACAACATCGAAGACTTGTTTCTTTTCTTACGGGAGAAGGCTGAAGATAGCGGTCTAGCGATTGGCAGTAAGCAAACTTTGGCCATCGCTGTACTGATCATATTAGCCATTGCTGGTGGCATAACCCTTTATGTGATGTCGCAACCAAAACCGGTGATCGTGTCAAAAGCGGGAGAGAGCGCAAAAGAAGGATCTTCAGAAGACAGACCAGCGACCAAGGCTAAGGATGTGAAGATGCTATTCGTGCACGTCGCAGGAGCGGTGGTTCACCCGGGCGTCTACCACCTCAAGGAGGGAAGCCGCGTTATCGATGCGATTACTGCAGCAGGTGGAGGGCTTCAAGGTTCGGATCAGGATGCGCTCAACCTGGCTGCTAAGGTTTTCGATGGCCAGAGGGTATACGTGCCGAAGAAGGGTGAGGTGCCCCCGCAAATCGATGGGCTAAGCAGTGCAACGGACCCACCGCTCGAAAGTGGCGGGAAGGTAAATATCAACACCGCGACCATGGAGCAGCTCGATTCTCTCCCGGGGGTTGGGCCGGTTACCGCCCAGAAGATAATTGACTATAGAAGCAAGCATGGCCCACTTAAGAGGCTGGAAGAACTCAAAGCGATCGATGGTATCGGGAGTAAAAAATACGATCAAATCAAGGATAAGGCATGCGTTGAGTAAACCCGATGATCCCCCTGCTCTTCGTATTTACCATAGCTTACATAATAGGAATCGCGATTGCTGACTCGTTACATACTGCCGGCATGGGAATCGCCCTGCCATTATCGCTTATATCCATAGGGACCGCAATCCACTTGGTTGTAGCGCGCAAGCGGACAACACTCCGGATAGCCTCCTCAGCCCTGCTCTTTCTCCTTCTCGGCCTCCTTATGGTAAGCCTGGCCTCGTCACGGTTTGAATCCGGCTTGCTCTCTAAGGCCGCAAGGCAATCCGATTATGTGACGGTTGAGGGCACTCTCGGAGGTGATCCGTTATATCGCAGGGGCATATCCAACTTTGACGTAAAGGTCGAAAGGCTAATCATTTATGGACAGGAATGGGCAGTTAGAGAAAAGCTTAAGGTAAAGGTTCGCTCCGACCATCAATTGCGTCTGTATATGGGCAAGCGTGTCCGGGTT
>DASQQM010000358.1:0-9327 GCA_035643475.1 Anaerolineae bacterium
CAAAATTCGCCTGCCACTTCTTGACTTGCTCAACAAGATATATTATCTCCTGTTTTTCAAACGCTCGTAAAGGGTATGCTTTATCCCGGTACCTGGTGAGGCCCACAGGAACGATGCCGACTGATGATATCCCCGAATACCCGCTTGAAAGCTCATCGAGCGATCTGTCAAGCTCATCCTTATCGTTTAAGCCTGGGCACATCACCATCTGCACGTGGAGCTCAATGCCAGCATCCGAGAGGCGCTTTATGTGCTCAAATGATTTGTCCCTCTTCTTCCTCCCAAGTAATAGCGACCGCAACTCGGGGTTGGTGGCGTGCATGGAGACGTAGAGCGGGCTCAACCGGTCTTCGATTATCCGGTCGATATCCTCATCGCGAGCATTCGTCAGCGTCACAAAGTTGCCGTAAAGAAACGATAACCTATAATCGTCATCCTTTATGTATACCTCCCGCCTCATTCCAGCGGGAAGTTGGTCGACGAAGCAAAACACGCATTTATTGGCACAAGTTTTTATCCCATCAAAGAGGGATGTTGCAAAGATGATTCCGAGGCTACCGAATGAGGGATTCTCTATGGCGATTGTCTTGGCCTCTCCGTCCTGCACTACTTCGAGTAAAACCAACTCCTCCACGGCGCTTACTTGGTAATCGATGATGTCGCGCAGCGGCTTCCCGTTCATCGAAATAATTCGATCGCCGGACTTAAGGCCATATCGATGAGCTATGCTCTTCTCTCGAACTTCCAATATCTCTACGGGCCTCACTTCACACCTCCTCGAGATGAGACGATAATAGCATTATCGCGTTGATGGTTCGAGGACAGATAAGCGGTTTGAACATCCGGCACTCCCATGATAGCCGGATCATACATTAGTGAGACTCCCCAAAAGATTTAAGTCGGTCGGCCACTTCTCTTAGTATCCAATCTGGTGTAGAGGCGCCAGCAGTTAAACCAATACGCTCGATGTTCTCCAGCCATGACTCATCAATTTCATCAGCTGTTTCGATATGATGAGTCTTCTCGTTCTTTTCCTTGCATAATTTTGCCAGCCTTGTTGTGTTTGCGCTATTCTTCCCACCTACAACGAGCATGAGATCAACCGTTCCTGCTAACTTCGCGGCTGCAACCTGCCTCTGGCTGGTTGCGTTACATATCGTATTGAATATGCTTAATTCCTTCGTCTTCGTTAGAAGGCCTTTTGTTATACTTGCTAAGTTATCGATCGACTGTGTTGTTTGAACAACAACACCTATACGCTCCATCCTATCCAGATTATCCAGCTCCTGAGCGCTTTCGACCACAATTGCCTTGTTATCGGTGTATGCGAGAAGGCCTACGACCTCGGGATGATTCCGCTCCCCTACAATAACTACATCATGGCCATTTTTCACCAGACTTGCAGCCCTCTGCTGCGCCTTCGCAACAAATGGGCATGTTGCATCTATCACCTTTAGTCCCTTTGATTTTGCCGCCCGTATTATCTTCGGGTCTACGCCGTGTGTTCGTATTATGATCGTTCCACCTACGGCCTCATCAACCGATTTAACAGCGTTTACCCCCTGCTTCATTAATGATTCTACAACCTGGGGATTGTGGATTAATGGGCCGAGAGTATAAATGGGTTTTGCCGAGGCCTCCGTCGCCTCTCGGGCCAACTTTAAGGCTCTATTAACCCCATAGCAATATCCAGCATGTTTAGCTATAGTTATTTTCAAGCGCCAACACCTGCAATTAAATTACGTATCTCATTCATTATTTTTTCGGTAAGTTCGGCTTCTTTTTCTCTTCTCTCGCTAGCGCTCGCTTTTTCAACCATAATCGGTTTGCCGACTCTCGCCCTCAGTTTTACAAGTCTGGGCACCCTGTTCCCATCCGGTACCACCTTATCCGTTCCAACGATGCCGACGGGAACGATCGGTGTCCCTGTCTTTAATGCAATTGCTGCAACACCGGGGTGTGGTGGTCCGAGCTCTCCATTTCTGTATCGTGTGCCCTCCGGGAAGATCAACAGTACCTCGCCCCTGGAAAGAACCTTTAGTGAGTACGCAATAGCCCCTTTATCGGCAAGGCCCCTTTTAACAGGGAAGGTATTCAGCCATCCCAGTATATCGCCAAACACCGGGATTTTTAATAACTCGGCCTTCGCCATAAAGTTTACTGGGCGTGCGCCTGATACAAAGGCGATCATAATCGGGTCGAGGTAGCTCATATGATTCGCGGCTAATATCACCGGACCCTCTTTGGGGATATTCTGCCTGCCTACTATCTCATACCTAAAGAGCGGCTTGAAGATAACAACGAGCACTGTATAAATGAATTTGTAGAACATCTACTATATCAGCTCTTCTTTGTAAGATTAACTATTAACTGAACGACTTGACCAATCGTCTTATCGGTAGTGTCGATCACGTGGGCATCAGGGGCCTTTATGAGTGGGCTCGTAATCCGCGTCGTATCTATTTTATCCCTCGTTATTATATCGCGCTCCACCGTTGCAACCTCAACTTTATGGCCCTTCTCCTTGAGCTCGCGCTGGCGCCTCTTTGCACGCTCTACTGGTGAAGCCGTTAAGAATGCCTTTACCTCAGCATCCGGGAACACGACTGTTCCAACGTCCCTTCCCTCAACCACTATATTCGGGTATATCTCCGCATACCTTCGCTGCTTCTTCACCAGTGCCGCCCTAACCCCACTGATCTTGGCAACAGTGGATACTGCGGCGCTTATCTTTGGGCTCCGAATCTCCTCCGTAACATCGTCACCATTGATTAATACTTTATAATGGGTATCCTTGAGATCGGTAATTTCTATCTCTGAGCCCCTGGCTAGCGCTGCAACCGTATCAGCTTCGGTGATATCTATTTTTTCCTGCAACGCTTTCCAGGTCACAGCCCTATACATAGCGCCCGTATCGATATATTTATATCCTAATCTCTTTGCCACCTCACGAGCTACCGTGCTCTTTCCCGAGGCAGCTGGCCCATCGATCGCGATTATCATTATTTAATGATAACAAATCGCGATTTTCATAGCTATTGCATTTTACGCGACTGCCATACTTTCGGTAACTGGCTTAGCTGGGAATTAAAAGCTGTCAGCTACCAGCAGAGAGATATAATAGGAGGTAAAGACGCTCTGCACACTAGATAATATGGAAGCTAGAGTTCTAAGAGCCGGAATGGAAAGACTATAAGCTAATAGCCAATGGTTGGTGGAGAGCCACAAGTTTATTCTACGATTGAGCGGAGGGTTTCCTCAAACGAGGGATATGATATGGCGATACACTCGCTATTGTCTATAATCGTCTTGCCATCGGCTACCAGGCCTGCGATGGCAAGCGACATCGCAATGCGATGATCGCCGTGACTTTTTACTGTTGCCCCACGTAGGCGGGTGGGACCGTGTATTACCATGCCGTCTTCCAGTTCTTCGATATTAGCGCCCATTTTTCGAAGTTCCGCGCTTAGCGCGGCTATCCGATCGCTCTCCTTTATTCGCAACTCCCGTGCATCCCGGATTACTGTCCTTCCCTCCGCCTGGGTCGCAGCTACCGCAATTATAGGTATCTCGTCTATCAATCTCGGGATTATTTCACCCCCTATGGTTACCGCCTTAAGGTGCGCCGATCTTATTTCTAACGTAGCGCGAGGCTCATTGCTTCTTTCTTCGACATCATGTAGGGCTACTCGCGCTCCCATCTCGTGGAGGACATCGATAATCCCTGTTCTGGTCTCATTTATCCCTACATTTTCCATAGTTAACAACGAGTCATCTATTATCGATGCCGCAATCATAAAGAACGCGGCGCTCGATATATCCCCTGGCACGTCAATTATATCCGCCTTAAGCCTCTGGCCACCCATAATTCTGTACGTATTATCATTAATATCAAGCTGAGCTCCAAATAGTTGAAGCATGCGCTCTGTATGATCTCTGGACTTTGATGGTTCAGTTATTCTGGTTTCGCCATCCGCAAGAACTCCTGCTAACAGAAGTGATGTTTTTATTTGTGCACTTGCAACAGGCAGATCATATTTTATACCTTTAAGCCTTGAGCCCTGTATTGCCAATGGTGCATACCTTCCGCCGTCTCTACCCCATATTTCAGCGCCCATTAACCTTAATGGCTCGACTATTCTACCAGCCGGCCTGCGCCTTATTGATGAGTCGCCAGTTAAGACAGCAAATAAACCCTGGCCGGCAAGTATCCCCGGCAATATCCTCATCGTTGTGCCGGAATTACCGACATCCAGCACATCACCTGGTTCTTTCAACCCTTTTAGACCAACGCCGTGTATCACAAGCTCAGTATCTGATAGGCGCTCGATGTTAACGCCCAGCGCCTGGAAACAGCTCATAGTGCTTATACAGTCCTCGGAGGGCAGGAATCCTGTCACGTGAGTGGTCCCCTCTGCTATAGCCCCTAGCATCACTGATCTATGGGATATAGACTTATCCCCAGGCACAGCTATATTTCCGCTTATTTTGTTGGCCTTTTTTATTATTAATTGCATATACGTATCCCATATAAATATCCCGTCGCTCGGGACATTGTTCAGTCTCTAGTTAGTAGTTAGTAGTTCATAGAGGAGTGCCCATATCTCTTACCCGCATTAACTGGCAACTGCAGCACCAGCACAGATCGCCCCATAAATGGGGCAACTACATTGGCACGTTGGCACCTCTAAGACAGTACCTACACCTCTTACCCACATTAACTGGTAACTGCAGCACTGGGGAACTCTACCTACGTCTCTTTCCCTCATCGACATTGGCACCTTGGCACATCTAAGACAGTACCCACATCCCCGGTCCCTGGTAACCTGGGCACAGGTCACCCATTCACCGTTCCTCTATTCTACCGTTCTTAGATCTACCTCATAACCACGCTCAGTTAGAGCTTTTGCAGCCCTATCCGCGTTCTCCTTCTCCGGGATCGTTAAGCGCATTGTGCCCGAGCTCTCCGTTGCGTGAAGAATTTCAATATCCTCGATATTTATGCCGATCTGGCCGACCGCCAAAGTGATATCGCTTATTACACCAGGTCTATCGGTAACAGGGATATAAAGCTCGTAGAGTCTTCCTATTTCCTTGCCAAGAATCGAGGGGAGGTTAAGCCTTGCGCTCTGTGCCCTCTCAAGCACGTCCCTAATCCTATCCTTATCTTCCTCGCCAATTGCATGGCTCAGGCTCTCGAGCATATCATTCATCTTCTCGATTGAGTATATAATGGCGTCCCTGTTATCAAGGCATATATCAATCCACATCTGCGGACTCCCCGCTGCAATTCTCGTTGTATCTTTAAAACCTCCAGCGGCAAGCATTAGTATATTTTCGGTATCGTGCGCTTCGCTACTTGCAAGATTCATCAACACAGCAGCGAGCATATGTGGAAGGTGGCTAATTACTGCGACCGCCCGGTCATGCTTCTGGGGGTCGATAGCTAAAACGTTCGCTCCAATCGATGTGAGCATTGAGTGGAGCCTTTTATAGGCCGCCATATCCGTTTTGCTTGTCGGTGTTAAAAGATAGTGGGCATTCTTAAACAGGCTTGGGTTTGCAGCGGTTACCCCCGTGTGCTCTGACCCGGCCATTGGATGGCCGCCTATGAAATGGACGCCTTCCGGTATGTGTGGCTCCACCTCTGCGGTTATATTGGCCTTAGTGCTTCCAACATCAGTTATTATAGCATCTCTCTTTGCGCTATTGGCTGCCCGTACAGCATAATTCGGTATCTGCTTAACCGGTACTGCCACAAAGATGACATCCGCCACCGATGCTGCCTCTTCGATGCTTTCCGCCGCCCTATCAATGATTCCCCTCTTTAGCGCCTCATCAATGGCAGGAGCCCTGCGGTTATAGCCGACAATCTCGTAACTTGCAGATTGCTGCTTGAGGGCAGCCGCTAGAGAGCCTCCGATTAAGCCGATGCCAAGAATTGAGACCACGGTCTTCATTAGACGGCTAGCCTCATCCTCTTACCAAAGGCTTCTGCGGCAGATCGAACCTTATCCATAACTGATTCAAAGTGCTTAAACGTGAGCGATTGTTGACCATCACACAGGGCATTTTCTGGGTCTGGATGAACCTCTATCATGGCTCCATCGGCACCAGCAGCGAGGCCCGCTAGGGTGAGCGGCTCCACAAGACTTCTCTTGCCAGCCGCATGACTCGGATCGACTATAACTGGGAGGTGACTTAACTGCTTGATCAATGGTATCGCGCTTATGTCGAGGGTATTTCGCGTATACGTCTCGAAGGTTCGTATGCCCCTCTCGCAAATTATAATATTGGTATTGCCACCCTTAACTATATACTCAGCAGCCATAAGGGTTTCTTCTACAGTATTGCCCAGCCCTCTCTTTAACAGTACCGGCTTTCTCGTCATCCCCACTTCTTTCAGCAAGAGAAAGTTCTGCGCATTCCGCGCACCTATCTGGATTATATCGGCATATTCTGCAACGACCCCTAAATGCCTTACGTCCATAACTTCAGTTACTATCGGTAGTCCGTACTCCTTCCTCGCCTCATCGAGCAATTTCAGTCCTTCGACACCCATCCCCTGGAAGCTATATGGAGATGTTCTCGGCTTAAATGCTCCACCTCTAAGAACCGTCCCACCAGCTGCCTTTACCGCTTCTGCCGTCGAAAACATCTGCTCCCTTGATTCCACTGAGCACGGCCCAGCCATCACGTTGAAATATCCCTCGCCAATTACCACATCCCCGATTGTTACCAGGGTCGGTTCGTGGCGGAACTCACGGCTCACGAATTTATAGGGTTTGAGAATCTTTATTACATTCTCCACACCTTTGAAGCCCTCAAGTGGCAAAGCAGCAATTGACTCTTTATCACCTATGACGCCTATAACGGTTCGAAACTGGCCTTTCGATAAGTGGACTTCCGCACCGGCGTCTTTTATCCGTTGAACAACATGCTCAACCTGTTGTTCACTAGCGCCCTCCCGCATTACAATCATCATCGAAACTTCACTCCTCTATTACTAATCAGTGATTGTATCCATCACCATGGTATTTCCTTTCTCCTTGTTTTCCAGAAGATTCTCAAGCTCATTAATAAATTTACTATTCTCATCGGGTGTTCCAATACTCACACGTATATGTCGGGGATAGCCAAATATATCCCCTGACCGTACAATAACACCCTTTTTCATAAGATCGTTTGATATCTGTCGCCCATCCGCCTTAACATTAACGAGCACAAAGTTCGCATGTGATGGAATATAGTCGAGCGCAAGCCTTTTAAACTCCCCGTATAGGTACTGCAAGCCCTCATAATTAAAGCGGCTTCTCTCCTCGATCTCCTCGTCGCAGTCGAGACTAGAAAGCGCTCCTACTTGGGCTATCGTATTCACATTAAATGGTTCGCGCACCTTATTAATCGCCTGGACTATGGATTCTGGCGCCACCCCATAGCCAATCCTTAACCCGGCAAGGCCGTGCACCTTTGAAAACGTACGCAAGGTGATCATCGGCTTACTGCCATTAACGTAATCCAAGCTGTTAGGATAACCAGCATCCCTTACTAACTCAAAATATGCCTCGTCGAGAACTACCACAACCCTGTCAGATATATCGGCGAGAAATTTCTCTAATTCATTACGATTTACTATTGTCCCCGTGGGATTGTTGGGGTTACATATAAAGACCAGCTTGGTTCTTTCAGTGATTGCATTAGCCATGGCCTCTAGATCATGTCGATGATCTTTTAGTGGCACCTCGACAGGCTTTGCGTTCATAAGTTTGACTACCGTGGGATACACAATAAAGGATGGGGTTGCCATTACCGCCTCATCCTCTGGGTTTAAAAGTACGTTTGCGATCAGTCGCAACAACTCGTTGGACCCGCTTCCTATTATAATCCTCGATGTTGGCACATTCAGCTTGGCGGCAATCCCTTCCCTCAAGAATGTACTTCCGCCATCTGGGTACCGATTCACGTCGGGCACCGCATCCTGCATGGCCTTTACTACCTTTGAGAAAGGCCTATACGGGCTCTCGTTTGAGGCGAGCTTTATAGCCTCTTTGATCCCCAACTCTTTCTCCACCAGACTTATCGGCCGACCTGGCTCGTACGGTACTAGCCCTTCGAGGCCCCGGCGCAACAGATTATTCACTATATCCTCCGAATTATTGGCTGCTTTCATTTAGCCTAAAATATAACCAGGCTATATACTAGGGTTTAAGGGATTTTACCATATAAAGAGCCATATTCTCAATCATTACGACCTTCTCCGTGGCTTATATCATTCTCAAGCAACACGTTCATCGTGTTGCCAGTAATCTCTACAATGCTTAACCCCCTAGGAGAAGGCCAGAACGATTTGAAATACTCACTATCATCCCCATGAAAATACGTCATTAAGAGTTTTATGGGACCGCCATGTGAGACCACAATAATGTTCCCTTCTCGCTCGTCCATTATGACGCTCATAATTGCATTTTTAACACGGTGCTCAAAGTGCTGCCAGGATTCTCCCCCCGGGATGGGAACCACTGTTTGATCAGCAATCCACGCATGGAAGTGCTCGTGATCAGCTATATCTATCTCATCATACGTCATCCCTTCCCAATTGCCGAAATCGATCTCCCTAAGATCGGCGATCTGCTTTACGGCAACCGATAACGGCTGCGCTATTGTTTCCGCCGTCTGTATCGCCCTCCGTAGGTTTGATGAATATACTGCTGTTATATCTTCTTTTTTCAGGCGATCTGCGAGAGTCATTGCCTGCTCTCTGCCTATAGATGATAATCCTACATCAGTTCGACCGATAAATCTAAATTGTCTATTGAGTTCCGTCTCACCATGTCTTACAAGGTAGAGCCTCACTCTTATCTCCTCACGATACTGGCCTATATAATCGTCACTACAAATAAGACTACCACTTCCGCGAGCTCGATGAGCGCACCCAGCGTATCTCCGGTCATGCCACCAATCATGCCCTTTACCACCTTCACATACAACATCGTGAATAACAATGTGGTTATTATTACTGGCACAGCGATGCTCCTCAATGCGAAAACCACTATTGCGATAGTAATTATCGATGCCCACATTAAGTCACGCCGGTTCGCACCCTCTACAAATGGAGCTCCAAGGCCGCCACTACTCCTGGCGTAAGGTTGCGTAACCATCGCATAGCAAGCGGCCCACCGCCCGAGAACTGGAAATGATAATAGCGTCCCAAGTTTCATCTCCGTCGGAACTGCGGCAAGCAGCAAGAGCTTTAATCCTAAAACTGCCACTATGGCTACAACCCCGAAGCTACCTACTTGTGAGTCCTTCATTATAGCGAGCATATGA
>DASQQM010000359.1:0-13635 GCA_035643475.1 Anaerolineae bacterium
ATATTTCCCGCATTACCGGCATTCCCATAGCTGCCGGCGATACCAAGGTGGTTGATAGGGGAAGTGCTGATAAGGTATTTATCACCACCTCCGGCATAGGGGTTGTTTCCGAGGGGGTAGATTACCATCCGCGCAATATCCAGGAGGGCGATAACATTATCGTAAGTGGCACCGTCGGTGACCATGGATATTGCATTACTGCCCTGCGTGAGGGTATATCCATCCAAAGCTCGGTGATCAGTGATTGCCAACCATTACATGAACTCGTGGCATCGCTCGCTCCCCTTGCTGGGGCGGTGCACGCGATGCGCGATGCCACCCGCGGAGGGGTAGGGACGGTACTTAACGAGTGGGCACACCAGGGCAATACAGGCATCATTATCTTTGAGGATGCGCTTCCCATAAAGGAAGAGGTAGAGGGCGGATGTGCCTTGCTGGGATTAGAGCCCATCTACCTAGCTAATGAAGGGAAAATGCTCTTTGCTGTTGCACCGCATAAGACTCCTGAAGCGCTCGCACTTCTAAAGGCTCACCCTGCAGGAAGGGATGCGACGGTTATAGGTAACGTGACTGGTGGAAACCCTCAGGTAATAATGGAGACAAAGTGGGGGACAAAGCGGCTCGTGCCGACCCCACGCGGTGAGATACTACCGCGTATCTGTTAAAGCAGTTTGAGGCGCAACACATGAGGTGAATCGATATGATTAGCACCGGCAATAAGGAATAATAAGTTGACAGCGTAACGTAAAATTAATATAATCGTAAAACAATTGAAAACTTTGGCAACGACGCCAACAATCCGAAAGGTTGTTGGCATTTTTTTTATCAGTTCCTATGCGGTACTGTGCCCGACGTACTGCCATCGGTAGAGGAGTGAAAGTGAACTTGACTATTGATTGTTCTTCACATAACGGCGCAGGTCAACTGATTACCGGTAGCAGTATAAGAGCGTGCTAACCGCTACATGCGAAATGTAGTTGCTTGTTGGTCGGATTATTGTCAGAATATGGTAGCTCTTTACATCTTGTCTTTATTGTCAGCTGCGAGCTATCGGCTATGAGCTAATACAGGAGGTGCTGATTTTGGAAGGTCGGATACACCGTAGAAACATATCAGGATGCGGTTTAGCTGGCATGATGAGCGAAGACGGCAGACTTATGAGCGGTGAGGGAATTATCCGCTCCATGGAGGTTTTGCACGACCGCTCAAACGGTCTTGGTGGAGGGTTTGCCGGGTATGGCATTTACCCCCGTAAAAAGGATTTCTATGCACTGCATGTCATGTATGATGACATAAAGGCTAAGGAAGCCACCGATGTGCTTCTCGATGAGCGCTTTGATATCGATAGCGAAGAAGTTATCCCGACCAGGAAATCTGCAGCCATACCTAGGGGTCCGTTCCTTTGGCGGTATTTTGTAAAACCTAGAGTAGATCTCGCCGATGGTGGTCTAAGCGAGGAAGACTACGTTATCGAGGCGGTTATGCTGGTTAACGCGATGATCACGGGCGCCTTTATCTTTTCTTCTGGTAAAAACATGGGTGCCTTTAAGGCGGTTGGCTATCCAGAGGATGTGGGCAAGTTCTATAGGCTGGATGAGTACGAAGGATACACGTGGATTGGGCACGGTAGGTTCCCCACTAATACGCCGGGCTGGTGGGGTGGTGCGCACCCATTTACCATTCTCGACTGGGCAATTGTCCACAACGGAGAGATATCGTCGTATGGTATAAATAAGCGCTACCTCGAGATGTTTGGGTATAAGTGCACGATGCTTACCGATACCGAAGTGGTAGCCTATCTATTTGACTTGTTGCTGAGGCGCCATAACCTTCCGCTTGAGGTGGCCTGTAAGGCGCTGGCGGCTCCATTCTGGACTGATATTGACCGCATGAAGGGGCAGGGCAGTTCGAAAGGTGATGCCTACGAGGCAATCAGGATGATCTATGGCGGTGGGTTGTTAAATGGTCCGTTTGCGATTATCCTCGGCCATACCAACGGCATGGTGGGACTCAGCGATAGGGTTAAACTGCGCCCGCTGGTGGCTGCGCGAAAGGATGATATGCTCTATATCGCGAGTGAGGAATCGGCTATCCGGGAGGTTGCGTCTGAGCTTGATGTTGTGTGGAGTCCAAAGGCCGGCGAGCCGGTGGTCGGTGAACTAAAAAATCCAATTAAGAAGGTTGAGAAAAAGGCTTTACGGTTAGAGGAGACGGTGGCGTAAATGAAGACATATCAGCTACCCGAGGTAGTAATCGAGCGGGATGAGGATAGGTGCATAAACTGCTACGTGTGCGTCCGCCAGTGTGCATTCGATGCGCACAAGGTGGACGAAGATGGTGAGGTATATAGCGAAGATGAGAAATGCGTTGCTTGCCAGCGCTGTGTCACACTTTGCCCAACCAATGCACTCTATATAAGGGAGAACACTCCATTTGTAAAAGATAACGCCAACTGGACTGCCGAGACCCAGAAATATATATGGAAGCAGGCAGAGACGGGCGGCGTGCTCCTTACTGGTATGGGTAACCCCAAGCCATACCCGATCTACTGGGATCACTTACTTCTCAATGCAAGCCAGGTCACGAATCCGTCGATCGACCCGCTGCGCGAGCCAATAGAGCTACGCACCTACCTTGGCAGCAAACCGGATCATATCGATATTGAGATGGTCGATGGTGAGCCGATGCTTAAGACCGAACTAGCTCCACAGCTGATGCTAAAGACACCGATACTGTTCTCGGCGATGTCTTACGGCGCGATCAGCTACAATGCATGTGAGGCGCTGGCGCGAGCATCTAAAGAACTCGGTACTTACTGGAACACGGGTGAGGGGGGTCTCCACAAGAACCTCTATCAATATAGCCCAAATACCATAGTTCAGGTGGCATCAGGTCGTTTTGGCGTTCACAGCCAGTACCTAGATGCTGCGGCTGCTATAGAAATCAAGATCGGTCAGGGCGCGAAGCCGGGTATCGGCGGGCACCTACCAGGCGAGAAGGTTGGCCCAGCGGTCAGCCAGACGCGAATGATTCCGGTCGGCTCGGATGCCATATCACCGGCACCGCATCATGATATCTATTCGATCGAGGACCTTAGCCAGCTTATCTACAGCCTGAAAGAGGCGACTGAGTATACAAAACCGATATCGGTTAAGATATCGGCAGTTCATAATGCGGCGGCGATCGCGAGCGGTATCGCCCGGGCGGGCGCAGATATCATCGCGATCGACGGATTCCGCGGCGGCACCGGTTCCGCGCCAACGATGATCCGGGACAACGTCGGCATTCCAATCGAGCTCGCGGTTGCGGCGGTGGATACCCGTCTGCGGGAAGAAGGTATCCGTAACCGAGCATCGGTTGTGGCGGCAGGCGGCTTTCGGAATAGTGCAGATGTCATCAAGGCGATAGCGCTCGGGGCAGATGCGGTGTATCTCGGCACTGCGGCGCTGGTGGCGATGGGCTGTCACGTATGTCAGAAGTGCTACACCGGCAAGTGTAACTGGGGTATCGCTACCCAGAATCCCTATCTTGAGAAGCGCCTTAACCCCGACGTAGCGGCAGAGCGCCTCTATAATTTGGTGAGAGGATGGTCACGCGAGATAAAGGAGATGCTCGGCGGCATGGGCATAAACGCCCTTGAGAGCCTTCGTGGAAACAGATTGCATCTCAGGGCAGTTGGCTTAACGAGAGAAGAGCTGGATATACTGGGAGTTCAGGTAGCTGGCTCACCTATGGCTTAAGTACAGGGTCCAGGGTCCAGAGGCCAGGGACCAGGGAAAGGTCACTAGCTGAAAGACAAGGTCCCGTTTAAAACAAAGTAACTAAGTTCAAAGCCTTATAGAAACAAATATATAGTTGATTGGTCTGTTAGGCTAAGGTAAAAGGTGTATTAAGGAAGTCCAGGACGGTTTGCGATAAAGGGAATGGGCCAAGAACTAAACCCCGGCCCCTGGACCCTATACCGGAGGTATCAATGAAACGGGTTTACGCAAAGGAAGAGGTGTGCATTGGCTGCCGGTTGTGTGAGGTCTACTGCCTTACCGAGCACTCCCGGTCGAAGAATATAATCAAGGCACACAAGAAGGAGTTCCCCAGGGCGGTACCGCGCGTACTGGTGGAAGAGACCGGGCCGGTCTCTTTTGCCCTCCAGTGCCGTCACTGCGACGAGCCCCCGTGCGTGGAGGCCTGCATTACTGGGGCCTTAGTTAAGGATGAGAGCGGAAAGGTTATCCATAACGAGGAGAAGTGCGTCGGCTGCTGGACGTGCGTGCTTGTATGTCCTCACGGCGCCGTGCGACGTGACCTAGAGAGGCGTAAGGTCGCTAAATGTGATCTCTGTCCGGATCGCGATACCCCGGCGTGCGTCGAGATGTGTCCAAACCAAGCCCTAGTTTATGAAGAGAGGTAGAGAAAGGTGAGCTATGTAATTATCGGCAATTCGGTGGCGGCAGTCGGCGCCATCGAGGCAATTCGCCAGATAGATAAAGAGATTCCGATAACGGTAATCTCAGATGAACCATACCCCGTCTACTCCCGCCCGCTGATCTCTGAGTATCTCGCAGGGCAGGTTACGGAAGATATGATGGGGTACCGTAACCCAGATTTCTATGAAAAAAACGGGGTAATTACAAAGTTAGGCAAGAAGGTCGTCACGATCAATTCAGAGAAGAAATCGTTGAGGCTAGACGATGGGGAAGAGGTAGCTTACAGTAAGCTTCTGATAGCGACAGGAGGCACACCGTTTATCCCGCCGATGAAGGGGTTAGATAAAGGGAACATCTTTACCTTTATAAAGATGGATGATGCCAAGAAGCTCGACGCCCTCGTGCCAAAATTAAGGCATGTCGTTGTTGTAGGGGCCGGCTTAATCGGGTTGAAGGCGGCGGAAAGCCTGCACCATCGTGGGGTTAAAGTAACCATCGTGGAGCTGGCAAACCGGGTGATGGCGACCGTTCTCGATGTGGAGGCAGGCCGCATTGTCCAGGGAGCGCTTGAGAAAGCGGGCGTACATATCATCACCGAAAATACGGTTGACGAGATACTCGGTGATGGCGAACTAAATGGCGTCAAGCTAAAGGATGGCCAAACCATTAGCTGCGATGCCGTTATTGTCGCTATCGGCGTCGTCCCCAATGCCGCTTTTGCAAAAGAGAGCGGGGTTGAAGTCAATCGTGGGGTTATCACCGATGCCCATATGAGGACAAACCTGCCCGATGTGTATGCGGCAGGGGATGTCACCGAGGGACCGGATTACCTAAATGGTGGCAACCGCGTAATGCCTATATGGCCCAATGCGTATATCCAGGGCAAGATCTCGGGATTCAATATGGCTGGTGTGGATCGCGAATTCCCAGGTGGTCTGGCGGTTAATTCTATTGAATTATTTGGCGTACCCGTAGTAACCGCTGGACTTTCAAATATTGACTCAGATGATTTGGAGGTATTAACCAGCACCGGGAATGGAGAGTACCGTAAAGTGGTCCTGAGGGGAAGTGTGGTCGTCGGTGCTGTCTTCGTTGGCTCGATCGATCGAGCTGGACTTATTACTGGACTGATCCGCGACCAGATCGATGTAAGCATCATGCGGGATCGCCTGCTGGCCGATGATTTCGGCTACATCGATTTCCCCATTGAGCTGCGGAAAGAAAGGCTGGGTGTGGCCAGATGACAATTGATGCAAAAGGACTGCATTACCGCGAACTGAATGAAGAGATCAGGAAAGCCGTTGCCAGCGGTGAGACCGATATTAAGCTTGTAAACGTCAATGGACAGCGCTATATTGCAGATGCCATCGATACTCCGGTTACCATAACGATAGAGGGGGTCCCCGGTAACGACCTCGGTGCATTTATGAATGGCCCGACAGTCGTTGTCAATGCCAATGGTCAGGACCATATCGCCAATACCATGAACGATGGGAAAATTATCATACACGGCGATGCGGGCGATGTTTTAGGGTATGGTATGCGTGGAGGCAGGCTTTTCGTTAAAGGGGATGTAGGCTACAGGGTCGGTATACACATGAAGGAATACCATGATAAAGTACCCGTAGTTGTTATTGGTGGAACTGCCAGGGACTTTTTCGGTGAGTACATGGCCGGAGGCACGCTAATTTTGCTTGGGCTTGACACTGGTAGCAATAGCAGCGATTACATTGCTGGGAATTACTTCGCCACGGGTATGCACGGTGGGGTAATTTATCTAAGGGGTCGACTGGACGACTACCAGTTGGGCAAGGAAGTATCGCAGCTCGAGCTTGACGATGATGACCGCGCAGTTGTGGAAAAGTACGTTACCGAGTTTGCCGGTGATATGGGCCTTGATGTAAAAGAGATACTAAAGAAAGAGTTCGTTAAGATTAAGCCGGTATCGCACAGACCATATGGAAATCTCTATGCGTACTAGAACCGGTGAATGGGTGAGTTGGAAGTGTGGGGGACCGCAGCATATCCTCTCCCTTGGTGAGAGAGGGCTTTGCCGTTAATTTTTATGTGCCACGTTATCTGTTACAATGGTCATATAAAAATATGGTTGCAAGATTATGAGAACAGTACTAATAAGAACGGATAACTTAGCGTTAAGTGAGAAACTTGAAATCGACCTCATCACCCTGGGATATCATCCACTATCCCACGTATCAGGCACCCCAGACATACTCATAGTTGATCAGTATGAGCTCGGCAAGATGAGGGATGACGTGTTTAAAGGGGTAGTGCTAGCGATTCTTAATGAAGTGACCGACAAGGTGGCAGGCCAGTTATTGAAAGCAACCGATGTGCTGATCGACCCTTACGACACTGCCGAGCTGGGGCTCAGGTTGAAGCTGGCACAGGTGCGATGTGGCATCACTAATTCTGAGCCGGTGGAAAATACCCTTGTTATAGGTGGGATGGTCATTAACTTCGACGGCTATGAAGTGATGATCGATGGTAACCTATTGGACCTTACCTTTAAAGAATTCGAGCTTCTGAAACATCTTAGCTCACATCACGGACGAGTGTACACTCGCGACCAGTTGCTAAACGCCGTCTGGGGATATGATTATTATGGGGGAACCAGGACGGTTGATGTCCACATAAGAAGATTAAGGGCAAAACTCGGTCGGTACGAATCCCTCATCGAAACCGTTCGGAACGTAGGCTACAGGTTTAGGAAGCAGGACCAAACGTAGGTTCACCAAGTCAGGGCCTGTATACGTAACTCTTAATGGTACTACCATTCCCCTCTGCCCCTCACCCTCCAGCCAACGAAGTGCCATTATTTCCCCTTTTTCCTTATCGACGTAATAACAAATTAACCAGGATGTAACATAACTGTAACATTGCGCCTGTATAATCTCACTAGCAGCACAATTAGCTGCTGATTTGTCTGCCAGAACATCGTTCAAAAGGCATTTTAAGCGAAGTGCAATCAGAGGATTATGTTTATACCGACTCTTTTCCCGGGGATTGATGGGATCGGTGCTATATGGATGCGGTACCGGTGAGTCGTATCAAAACTAATGGAGGAATGAGTATGGCATTAAAAGAAACACTAAAGCTGGCGGAGGGTACGACGCCAAAGGATGTGCTGAAATTCGCGGAGGATCAGAATGCCGTCTTTGTGGATTTGAAGTTCATCGACCTACCGGGCGTATGGCAGCATTTTGCTGTTCCTATGGAAGAGCTAACTGAGGAGAGCTTTGAAGAGGGCTTCGGATTTGATGGCTCCTCAATCAGGGGATGGCAGTCGATACACGCCTCCGATATGCTCATAATCCCAGACCCGGATACCGCCATGATGGACCCCTTTAAGGAGTACCCGACCTTAAGCCTTATCTGCAACATCGTAGATCCAATAACAAAGGAACCATATGATCGCGATCCGAGGTATATAGCGCAGAAGGCGATAAATTATATGAAGTCGATGAGCATAGCGGACACCGCATACTTTGGCCCAGAGGCGGAGTTTTTCATCTTCGATGATGTACGGTTCGAGCAGAATGCTCAGAGTGGCTACTATTTCATAGATTCAAAAGAGGGCATTTGGAATTCAGGCAGGCTTGAAGAGCCAAACCTTGGCTATAAACCGAGGCACAAAGAAGGGTATTTCCCTGTATCGCCTACCGACAGCCAAGATGGTATCAGGGCGGAAATGGTGAGCGTAATGCAGAAGTGCGGGATATACGTTGAGGCGCAGCACCATGAGGTTGCCACAGCAGGACAAGGCGAGATCGATATGAGATTTTCGCCACTGGTTAAGATGGCAGATAATCTCATGCTCTTCAAGTACATAGTAAAGAACATAGCTTTTTCGCATGGCAAGACCGCTACATTTATGCCAAAACCAGTATTTGGAGATAATGGCTCCGGTATGCATACGCACCAGAGCCTCTGGAAGGAAGGGGAGCCGCTCTTTGCCGGTTCTGAATACGCTGGAATAAGTGAGATGGCGCTCTATTATATAGGCGGTATCATCAAGCACGCAAAGGCGATTGCTGCACTTACGAACCCGACCACGAATTCTTACAAAAGGCTCGTTCCGGGCTTCGAGGCGCCGGTTAACCTCGCGTACTCAGCAAGGAACCGTTCAGCGGCAATAAGGATCCCGATGTACTCGCCATCGCCGAAGGCGAAGAGGGTCGAAGTCAGGTTCCCAGATCCGTCATGCAATCCATACATGGCATTTGCGGCAATGCTTATGGCCGGTCTTGATGGAATAGAAAACAGGTTGCACCCTGGCGAAGCGATGGAGAAGGATCTCTATGAGCTTCCACCTGAAGAGATCGCCAAGATACCGCAGATGCCGGGAAGCCTCGATGAGGCGCTCGACGCCCTCGAGAGCGATCACGATTTCTTACTGAAAGGGAATGTATTTACCGAAGATATAGTCGAAGCGTGGATTCAGTACAAGAGGGAGAATGAGGTTGATGCCCTAAGGCTCAGGCCGCATCCACACGAGTTCTATATGTATTACGACATCTAGCGCGAACAACATAACTCTTAAAAAACTAAAAGGGGAGAGGATTAAATAGCATCTTCTCCCCTTTCTCCTGTTCGGATCCTGATAGCATCCTCGAGGGGATAGATAAATATCTTTCCATCGCCTATCTCGCCGGTCCGAGCCGTTTGCTGTATGATGTTGACGATCTCACCAAGCTTATCATCGGGGATAGCGATCTCGATTTTTACCTTTGGCAGGAATCTTGCTTCGTAGCGTATGCCTCGGTAATTTTCGATGTGCCCCTTCTGTTGCCCAAAGCCCATTACTTCTTTAATGGTCATACCGTGAACGCCAGCTTTCAGGATAGCATCTTTTACCGCATCGAGCTTAAATGTTTTGATTACCGCCGTGACCATCTTCATAATCTCACCTCGAAATAGCCATCAGCTATCAGCCTTTAAAATATTTGTTATTCGTTAATGTAACTACTGGGTTTATAATAGCGCAAACGCCATCAGGACTGCCAAGATCAACCTTGGGAGCGGCCGAAACATTGACGTTCAAATTCCGATATACAACAATAAGGTAGGTACGCGGTACGGTACACTCGGTAAGGATGGTCATGAATATCACAATAAGAGAGATGTCCGCACAGACTCCGGATCCGGGAAGGTCTTTCAAGAATCTTGAAAGGCTTCTGCAAAGCGCACCTGAGATCTTCGAGGAGCATGCCCAGCGGGTTAACGATATCGCCATGCTTTTCTCATACAGCCAGTTTCTCGCCGATTACTGCGTTAAGAATCCCATCGAATTGGACTGGGCGTTAAAAAACACCCATATACCAGTCACCAAGCAGGGGATTATCTTGGAATCTCCCCTCATATACATGGTGGATAAAAGCTCGGCTATAAAACTTCTCAGAGAGGTAAAGAAACGCTACCTTCTAAAGATAACTCTTAGAGATATAACCGGTATAACCAACCTTGGTGAGTGCATGGCTGAATTAAGTGCTCTTGCAGAGGCGATAATAGAATTGGCGCTCGAAGCTTCATATGCGTTGATAGAAGAGCGATTCGGCAATATAGGCGAGAACTCGTTCTCTGTTATAGCGCTCGGCAAGCTCGGCGCCGGTGAATTGAACTATAGCTCGGATATAGACATCATCACGGTGTATGCGTCGAAGGATGGCCTCTCTTCCGGCATACTGTCGCCGGCGGGCGTGCAGGTTAATAAGATTAGCCCGCACGAGTACTTCTGCAGGCTTACTGAACTCTTGGCCGGTCTGCTTCAGGCACAAACGGAGGACGGAATCGCATATAGGGTGGATCTAAGGTTGCGCCCTGATGGGCGAAAGGGCGAGATATCGCTCCCGCTTGATGCATATGTATCGTACTACGAAGCGTGGGGCAAGACATGGGAGAGGATGGCATTAATACGAGCAAGGCCTGTCGCTGGAGATAGGGTGCTCGGAGAGATGCTTCTCAATGCGGTGGGGCCCTTCGTCTGGAAAAAATCGACCGACTACTATGATATAGAAGAGATACGAGAGCTAAAAAGAAAGATCGATACCATCTTCGATGCTAATGATATAAAGCGTGGCTACGGCGGGATCAGGGAGATAGAATTTTTTGTCCAGACGTTTCAGCTCTTATATGGCGGTGAGAGGGAAGGCTTAAGGACGGGCAAGCTCGCGGTGGCTCTGGGAGAGTTGCTAAAAGATGGCTTCTTATCCGAGGACGATACCAGGATACTTGGGGAAAGCTATGCCTTTTTGCGGAGACTCGAGCATGTTCTTCAGATGAAGGATGATATCCAAACGCATTCCCTGCCAGCCCAGCCTAAAGAGTTCGGAATACTCTCGAAAAAGATGCGCTTTGGTGGCGATAAGGAGTTTATCTCTGAGCTCAGGCTCAAAAGGCTTATGGTGAGGGATATGTATAATTCTCTCCTTGGCGGCACCGATGCCCAGCCAGAAGTCACGGTACTCCTCGAAGACGAGCTGAAAGACAGCGAAATCATGGATTATCTCTCGTTCAAGGGCTTTAAGGATCCAGGCCTGGCCCTTAAAAATATAAAGGCGCTTAATGAACAGATATCCCTCGGTAAATCTATAAAGCAGAGAACCATTCTTAGGAAAATAGTACCGATGTTTCTTGAACGAATAGTAGGAACCGAGAATAGAGACAGGGTGCTTAGCATGTTTACGACGTTGGTCGAGAAAATTGGAGATCACGAGTCATATATCGAGCTGTTTTCAAGGAGGCCCGATACGGCAGAGCTCATTGTAAGCACCTTCTCAAGGAGCACATACCTTACAAGGTCGCTCTTAAGCCTCGAAAATCTCGAGAGCCTCTTCGAATATCCCGATATACGAATGGATTACAGGGCTGTAAGGGAGCGGCTCCTCGGCATACTCCAGGCCAGCCGGGATCCAATGGATGCGGTAAGGGAGTTCAGGATCATAGAGGAGATGAGATCGGGCCTGCTCTTTCTTGAGGGGTTTTTAGATGCTGATGGGCTCTCGAACAAATTAAGCATGCTTGCAGATACGATCGTAAGGGCAACGCTGAGGCATTTAAATGCAGACAGGGATTTTGCAATAGTAGCTCTCGGAAGGTACGGAGCGGGGGAGTTAAATATAGGCTCCGATCTCGATCTTATATTCGTCTCCAGTAGAGGGAGATCAAATCGACTAGCCGAGGAGATAATCAAGTTTATCTCTGAATATACGGGTAAAGGAATGGTTTATAAGGTTGATATGCGATTGAGACCCGATGGGTCGAAGGGGATACTCGTAAACGATATTGAAGGCTACAGAAACTACTACCTAAAATCCGCGCACCCGTGGGAGATACAGGCGCTCTTGCGGGCGCGAACTATAGCGGGGGATAAAGGTCATTTGAAGGCGTTCAATCGTTTAAAACGGCAGGTAATTATGGAAAGGGGTGGCGAGGTCACCGGCTCTTACTTGAAGGATATGAGGGGGAGAATAGTAGATGAGCTCTCCAGGGAATCTGAAGGATACGATATTAAGCTCGGCCCTGGGGGGATCGAAGAGGTACAGTTTCTCGTTCAATATCTACAGCTGAAATATGCAGCAAAATATCCAAGCCTCATCACGCATAAAACCGTTAACGCTGTTAAAAGACTCGTAAAGCATAATATTATGGATAGCGATACCGCAGAGCTGCTGTTGCATGCATACGGGTTCATGAGAACCGTCGAGGCATTGCTCAGGCTTAATGAGGAGCATGTGCTAAGGCCCAATTCCAACCTCGTTTCCATAATTGCTGGGTTCCTCGACCTTGAGTCTGGAGATGAATTGATCAGGCGGGTTGAAGCGATGCGGGACAAGGTGCTTGAAACAACTGGAAGGTTCTATGGATAGTCCAGATACGGTTGCTAATTAATCGACCCGCATGTAACATAGATGTAACATTGTACCCGTATAATCTCGTCAGTAGATTGACTGCGCTTTAATTTCAGGTTACTGAAAGGGTGTTTTTGTGTGAAAAAAGATCAAGAATACGTCCTCAAGCAGGTAAAGGACAAAAATGTACGCTTTATCAGACTCTGGTTTACCGATGTATTGGGGTTTTTAAAAAGCTTTGCCATCTCCCCAGCTGAGCTTGAGCTCGCATTTGAAGAGGGGATGGGCTTTGATGGCTCCTCAATAGAAGGATTTACCCGCATTGAAGAATCTGATATGGTGGCAATCCCCGATCCAGATACTTTTACACTTCTTCCCTGGTCAAGAGATATCAATGTAGCCAAGATGTTTTGCGACGTTAAGCTTCCCGATGGCAGCCCCTTTGAGGCAGATCCGCGCTACGTGCTTAAAACAAACCTTGAGCGTGCCTCTAAGATGGGCTACAGCATGTATGTGGGCCCAGAGCTTGAGTTTTTCTACTTCAAAGATGCCACGGAAACTCAAGTCTTAGACAAGGGCGGCTACTTTGACTTAACTCCTCTAGACCTTGCAACTCCCTACCGAAGAGAGACCATCTATGCCCTTGAGAGCATGGGGATAACTGTTGAGTACTCTCACCACGAGGTGGCCCCCAGCCAGCACGAGATTGATCTTCGCTACTCCGATGCACTCTCCATGGCAGATAGCGTCATGACGTATCGCCTAGCGGTAAAGGAGATCGCCCAAGAGCACGGGATCTATGCCACCTTTATGCCAAAGCCCATCTTCGGAGAAAATGGCAGTGGCATGCATACACACCAGTCCTTATTTAAAGGAGATGCCAATGCCTTCTATGATAAAGAGGACCCCATGCATCTTTCTTCGGCTGCTAAGGCCTATATTGCAGGAATACTTGTGCATGCTCCTGAGATAACGCTGGTACTTAATCAGTGGGTAAACTCGTATAAGAGACTCGTCCCCGGCTATGAGGCACCGGTCTACGTCTGCTGGAGCAGACGAAACCGAAGTGCTCTGGTTCGAGTGCCCATGTACAAACCCGGAAAAGAGGCCGCCACCAGAGTGGAGCTGAGAAGTCCTGATCCTGCGTGTAACCCCTACCTTGCATTTTCCGTTATGCTTGCGGCAGGCCTTGAGGGTATCGAGCGTGGCTATAAGCTTCCTCCTGAGGCAAGTGACAACATCTTTGAGATGACCGAAGAAGAGCGCGAAGCTGCTGGCATTGGCTCTCTTCCTGCTGATCTTAACGAGGCGATAAAGCTTGCTGAGGGCAGCGGGCTTTTGCG
>DASQQM010000360.1:0-4314 GCA_035643475.1 Anaerolineae bacterium
TGATACCTTCTGTACCAGGCACCAAGCGGTTGTTATAGAGCACAAAATGGATTTCGTGTAATTTAGAGATGAAAGAAGGCTAGAGCTACATGATTGAACGGTATTCCCTGCCTCGCATGAGGTCTATATGGGAGCTCGAGAACAAGTTTGAAAAATGGCTGGAGATAGAAATTCTCGCTACCGAGGCCCATGTAAAGTTGGGGGTAGTACCTGAGGAGGCGCTCGAGGAGATCAAGGCAAAGGCGGCATTTAGCGTCGATCGCATCGAGGCAATCGAGGCGGAGGTGCATCACGACGTGATTGCTTTCTTAACCAATGTTGCAGAAAACGTCGGTCCTGCCTCGCGGTACGTCCATTACGGGTTGACGTCCTCAGATGTCGTCGACACCGGGTTGGCGGTTCGGATGAAGGAAGCTATCGATATCCTCATCGAGGACGTCCGGGATGTAGTTGACTTGCTTAAATCAAAGGCTTTTGAGTATAAGGATATCATCAGCGTCGGTCGCACGCACGGCATTCATGCCGAGCCGATGAACTTCGGCTTAAAGTTCGCCAACTGGGCCTTTGAGATGCACAGGAACCTAAATCGCCTCGAGCGAGCGAAGGCGGTGGTATCCGTCGGAAAGCTATCCGGAGTGGTCGGCACGTATTCAAATATCGACCCCTGGGTTGAGGAGTACGTATGCGAGCAGCTCGGCCTCACCCCATCACCGGTATCGACCCAGGTATTGCAGCGCGATCGGCATGCCGAGTATATGACCGCCCTAGCGTTATGTGCAGCAACGATCGAGAAAATAGCCGTTGAGATACGGGGCCTTCAGAAGACCGAGGTCCGTGAGGTCGAGGAGCCGTTCGCCAAGGGCCAGAAAGGGTCCTCGGCTATGCCGCATAAGAGGAACCCCATCATTGCGGAGAGGCTCACCGGTCTCGCGAGGATTCTACGATCGAACGCTATGACGGCTATTGAAAATGTTGCGCTCTGGCATGAGAGGGATATCTCCCACTCTTCGGTAGAGCGCATAATCATTCCTGACAGCACCATCCTTCTCGATTACATGTTGTATAAACTTAAGTGGCTCATAGAAGGCCTTCTGGTTTACCCGGAGAACATTAAGCGAAATCTCAACGAGACAGGCGGCCTCATCTACTCCTCCCGCGTATTGCTTACCCTTATCGATAAGGGCTTGACGAGGGAGGAGGCCTACGAGATCGTCCAGCGGAACGCTATGGCAACCTGGCGCGGTGAGGGAGATTTAAAGAGCCTGCTCAAGGCAGACGGTGAGGCCTCCAAATACTTGAGCGATCAAGAGCTGGACGAGCTCTTCGATGCCCACTACTTCTTGCGAAATACCGGGGTTATCTTCGAGAGGCTGGAGAAGTTGGAGTATTAGTTGCATTTGTCAAAGTAACAACTTACAGGTAATATGGAGTTGCATAAAACCTGGCCATAATGGCTATGTTAGAGGAGGCCACGTGACGGTAAAACTAGAGCAGATGTACGAAGGCAAAGCAAAAAAGGTCTTTGCCACTGATGACCCACAAGCAATCATCCACGAGTTTAAAGATGATGCGACCGCATTTGATGGGAAAAAAAAGGGCCAGATACAGGGGAAAGGATCGGTAAATGCCCAAGTAACTGCAGCTCTCTTTCGGCTCCTGGAGAACCATGGAATAAGGACCCATCTTAGAGGGCTTATTGACGAAAGAACGCTCCTTACCGACAAGCTCGATATGCTGGCAGTCGAGGTGGTTGTCCGCAACGTTGCGGCTGGAAGCCTTGCCAAGCGGATCGGCTACGATGAGGGAACCCCGCTTAAGAAGACCATCGTTGAATTCTACTACAAGAGGGATGACCTCGGTGATCCCTTCATAAACGAAGACCACATTGAAGAACTGGGAGCCGCCACTCGGGATCAGGCCGATGAGATGAGAAAAGTGGGCTTAAAGGTCAACGACCTGCTGAAGCAGTTCTTTGACGAGCTCGACCTTACCCTGGTCGACTTTAAGCTCGAATTTGGCCTTAAGGATGGTCGCCTGGTGCTTGGAGACGAAATATCGCCTGATACCTGCCGTCTCTGGGATAAAAGCACGGGCGAGAAGATGGACAAGGATCGCTTTAGAAGAGACCTCGGGCGGGTCGAGGAAGCCTACCTTGAGGTATTAAACCGAATTCAAGGGAATACCAAAGAGGGTGGCAATTTTTAGATGTGGCGGGTTGAAGTTGCTCTTAGGCCCGGCATCGCCGATGCCCTCGGAAACTCGGTCAAAAAGCAGATAAATGAAGATTTACGGATCAATGTGGAATCGGTCCGAACGATAGATGTCTACACTATTACCCGCGACCTCACCCAGGAACAGGTCGAAGTGGTTGCACGCGACCTCCTCACCGACCCCATCACCCAGGAATACCGCATAAATGAGGGGTTTGACAGGCCTTTTTCGGTGGCCATTGAGGTTGGCTACAAGCCGGGCGTAACGGATAATGTGGGAGCCACAACCGTTGAAGGAATTGAGGACCTCCTCGGGGTAACGTTCTCGCCGGGTGAGTCCGTGCATACCTCCAAGCTCTACCTCCTCTCCGGGAACGTCTCCCAGGAGAGGGCGGAAGCGATCTGCACCGGTCTTCTGGCGAATCCCCTTATAGAGCACTTCCAGATATGGCGTGCTGGCGAGAATATCGAGTCCACCGTTAGAAAAATCAGCGAGCCCTCGCGTGGATTCAGTTTCGAGCCAAGGGTTGCCGAGGTTGACCTTGATGTATCAGACGATGAGCTCCTTGAGATAAGCCAGAAGGGCGTGCTCTCGCTTAACCTTGATGAGATGCGCAAGATCAGGGCGTACTTTGAGGATAACGGGGTCAAGGCGGAAAGAGAAAAGGTAGGTCTCGGGCCTAAGCCAACCGATGTTGAGCTCGAAATGCTTGCGCAAACCTGGTCTGAGCATTGCAAGCACAAGATATTTAACGCAACGATAGAGTATACCGAAGATGGAAAGACGGAGAGGATAGAGAGCCTCTTTAAAACCTATATACGCAAGGCAACCGAGGAGATAGCCAAGAAGAAGGATTGGCTCGTCTCGGTGTTTGTGGATAATGCAGGGGTGGTCAGCTTTGACGATACCTACAACATGGTCTTTAAGGTCGAGACGCATAACCACCCGTCCGCGCTCGATCCCTACGGCGGTGCGGTAACCGGCATCGTCGGTGTCAACCGTGACCCGATGGGGACCGGCCTCGGCGCGGATTTGATATTTAACACCGATATATTTTGCTTTGGTCCACCGGACTTTTCGTATGATAATCTGCCACCATCCATTCTTCACCCCAAGCGCATCTTTAAAGGGGTAAAGAAGGGCGTTGAGGATGGCGGCAATAAGATCGGTATCCCTACAGTAAATGGAGCGGTACTATTCGATGATGCCTACGTGTATAACCCACTGGTCTACTGCGGAACCGGCGGTTTCATGCCGAAGGAGATCGCTGGTAGGCCGTCGCATGAGAAGCGCGTAGAGCCCGGTGACCTGGTGGTTATGGTTGGCGGGCGCATTGGCAAGGACGGCATCCATGGAGCGACATTTTCTTCCGTGGCCCTTGATGAGGAGACATCCTCTGCCGCGGTGCAGATCGGTGCGCCGATCGTGCAGAGGAAGATGCAGGATGCGCTGAAAGAGGCGAGAAATATGGGCCTATACAACGGGATAACCGATAATGGTGCGGGCGGCCTCTCCTCTTCCGTAGGTGAGATGAGCGAGTTCTCCGGCGGGTGCACGGTTGATCTCGAGAAAGCCCCGACGAAGTACCCGGGTCTTCACCCGTGGGAGCTCTGGGTATCCGAATCTCAGGAGAGGATGACCCTTGCCGTTCCACCAGATAAGATCGATGCGTTTCTCGACCTCTGCAGGAGGCGTAATGTTGAGGCGACGGTGATCGGCACGTTTACCGATAGTGGAAAGGTACACGTCAGGTACGATGGTAAAACTGTCGCGTATCTTGATATGGAATTCGTCCACGAAGGGCTGCCCGGATTACGGCTTACCGCGAACTGGCGCCCGAAGGCCGATGCTACCCCCAGTATCACGCCTGCCGATCTGACCGAGAACTTAAAGAGGATTCTCGGCAGCCCTAACGTCTGCAGCAAGGAATGGGTTATCCGCCAGTACGACCATGAGGTGCAGGGCGGAAGCGTGGTGAAGCCGCTCGTTGGAAGCGAAAACGACGGCCCGTCCGATGCCGCAGTTATCCGCCCGCTCATCGATTCAAAGCGGGGGATCGCTGTATCGAATGGCATCAACCCGAAGTACGGCGAGATCGACACA
>DASQQM010000361.1:0-5367 GCA_035643475.1 Anaerolineae bacterium
TTCTTCGGGAAGCCGAGGGGACATCACAGCGATCACGTGCACGAGTCTCCGGCCGTGATGAGCATTCCGCTCATCCTTCTTGCAACCCTTGCTCTCTCATCTGGCCTTATTGGCTCTCCTGTTATGGGAAATGCTTTCCAGGGATTCATCTCCCACGGACATGAGGCAGAGGGGATAAACTTTCTCGTGATGGGAGCCTCCATCGTAGTGGCCCTCCTGGGTATCACCTTTGCATGGCTTAAATACATGACCTCAGCTCTTCCCTCAGGGGTGATAAGCAAAAACAACATCATTTACAGGTTGCTGGTAAACAAGTATTACCTGGATGAGTTGTACTACTACGTCCTGATCAAACCGACGCATGCGATTGCCAGATTTGTCTTGACCTTTGATCAGAGGGTAGTAGATGGGGCGGTAAATGGCGTTGCCTGGGTAACCGCGCGGGTTGGCTCTGGATTGCGGCGCCTGCAGACGGGTTACGTGCAGAGCTATGCGTTGTTTATGGTCGTGGGCGTCATTGTCTTAATAATCTGGTCTTTTAGGCTCTTGGAGCTATACTAATGTGGGAGAAGACAGAAGTCGGAATGAAAAGGATGCAGGAAACAAATTCTCAAAAACGTATTGTGGAAAGAGACTGGTCACCTTGTAGTATCTCATTCCTTCCGGATACTGGCTTACTGAATTTTGAATCATACTAAGGGTGTGAGTGGAGAATGGACTACCCGATACTATCGATTATAGTGTTTTTACCTCTGGCTGGAGCTCTGCTGCTACAGCTGGTGCCGCGCAATAAGGCAAACCTTATTCGCTGGTCAGCCTTGCTCGTAACCCTGATTGGACTTGTGATGGGCATACCGGTACTGACCGGATTTACAATCGGGCAGTCAGCGATGCAATTCGTTGAAAAACAGCCCTGGATACCGGGGATAGGGATATCGTATCACCTCGGCCTCGATGGCTTAAGCATGCCGCTCTTCATGCTTACCCTGCTCCTTTCGGTTATAGCGGTTTTAGCATCGTGGTCGATTAAAGAGAGGGTGAGGGAGTACTATAGCCTCCTTCTACTCCTTGAAGTGGGTATGCTGGGAACCTTTGTTGCACTCGATTTCATCCTCTTTTATATATTCTGGGAACTGGTCCTTATTCCGATGTACTTCATAATCGGAATATGGGGTGGCGAGAACAGAAACTATGCCGCGGTGAAGTTCTTCCTCTATACGTTAGCGGGGAGCGTACTAATGCTGGTCGGTATCCTCTCCCTCTACTTCACCTCGGGCCTTAATACATTCGATATGGTGGCGCTCATGCAGTCTGGCTATAGCCATTACATGGCGACGTTTATCTTTGTGACGTTCTTCCTGGGTTTTGCGGTGAAGGTGCCAATGTGGCCATTTCATACGTGGCTTCCCGATGCGCACGTCCAGGCGCCGACAGCCGGAAGCGTGCTGCTAGCTGGAGTCCTCCTTAAGATGGGGACGTACGCATTTGTCAGGATTATCGTGCAGATACTCCCGGGCGAGTTTGCAAAATTTGCCCCCTACATAGCGGTGCTTGCCGCAATAAGTATTGTCTACGGCGCCTATGCTGCTCTCTCGCAGAGTGATCTTAAGAAGCTCGTTGCGTACTCGAGCGTCAGCCATATGGGTTATGTAATGCTCGGCATAACGGCGTTGACGCAGATATCATTAAACGGTGCGGTTCTACAGATGGTAAACCACGGGTTGATCACCGGCATGCTCTTCTTGATCGTCGGATACGTTTATGAGCGGACCCACACAAGGGATATTGCCAAACTCGGGGGCCTGTCAATAAAGATTCCGGTACTTGCCGGTATGTTTATCTTTGCAGCACTGGCGTCGCTTGGACTGCCGGGCTTAAGCGGATTTGTCGGGGAGTTTCTGATACTGATCGGCTCGTACTCAACCTATAAAATCTATGCGATCCTCGGCGTGGGCACCTTGGCTCTTGGTGCGTTCTACTTGCTGAGAGCTATCCAGAACGCATTTCAGGGAGTTCCGCCGGAGACGATGGAGAGCTTCAGGGATGTTAATGGTCGCGAATTTGTAAGCCTAATCCCACTCATAGCGGCGATCGTTATGATCGGGGTGTACCCGAAGCCGATTTTGCAGTATATTGATCCTGCGGTAAGTACAGTACTTCAGATGATAAGAGGTTAGTGAGGATGAACTGGTTGCAGATTAACTGGACGAATGTAGCGCCGGAGTTGATAGTGTTTGGAGTTGCCACTATCGTCTTACTTGGTGAGCTGTTTCTTTCTAAAGAGGCGAGAAAATTGCTCGGAGCGGTCACTCTCGCCGGGCTTGTAGCGGCGTTTGTAAGCCTTATATCGCTCTTTGGCGTTACGGCGACCGAATTTAACGGGATGTTTACGGTCGATCTGGTGGCGACCATATTGAAGGCGGTGCTCATAGCAACGACCGCTCTTGTAGTGCTCGGGGTTATGAGGGCGAAGATAACGCTGGGCGATGGCGAGTTCTTCAGCCTGATCCTCTTTTCCGTATTGGGCACGATGTTTATGGCATCGGCAACTGACCTCATCATGCTGTTTATCGCGCTCGAATTAACGGTTCTGCCTGCGTATATACTAACTGGTAGCAAGAAGACCGCGAGATCTTCCGAGGCGGCCCTAAAGTATTTCCTCCTCGGGATAGTGGCCTCGGTCATCCTTTTGTATGGGATGACCCTCATATTTGGTTTAACGGGTCAGACGAATTTTGTAGCGCTCCGAGATGCGCTAAGCGGCCAGGCAGTCCAGCCACTGCTTATCGTATCGATGATAATGGTCATCGTCGGGCTCGGGTTTAAGGTCGCTGCGGTACCGTTCCACTTCTGGGCACCCGATGTCTACGAGGGCTCACCGGTACCGGTCGCATCGTACCTGGCCGTCGGCCCCAAGGCTGGAGGCTTTGCCGCAATCATCCATTTCTTCCCAGTGGCTCTTGCCTCGGCAGTGCCCGCGTGGGCAGCTATATTTGCGGTGCTTGCAGTGCTTAGCATGTCAATTGGAAATTTAGCAGCGCTTGCACAGACCCATGTGCGGAGACTTCTTGGATATTCTGCGGTGGCGCATACCGGGTACCTGCTGGTTGGATTGGCGGTCGCCGATTCGTTTGGATATGCTTCCTTGATATTCTACTTCTTCGTGTACTCGCTTGCCGCACTCGGCGCGTTTCTGGTGGTTCTTGCGACAACCGAGCGGGGAATCGGGGAGGACGTAACCGATTTTGCTGGGCTGTCGAAGCGTGCACCGCTGCTCTCTGTTGCGATGGCCATATTCCTGTTCTCGCTCGTAGGGTTGCCGCCGTTTGCTGGGTTTATGGGTAAGCTCTACCTGTTCGGCGCTGCGGTGAAGTCAGACCTGGTCTGGCTTGCAGTTATCGGTGTGCTCAATAGCGTAATCTCATTCGGCTACTACGTCACGGTGATCAGACAAATGTATTTGGTTCGTCCAGTAACCGAAGAGATAGTGACGGTATCAAAACCGCTCTATCTCTCCATACTGTTGGTAATGGCAGCCGTTATATTCTTAGGTGTTTATCCGACCGCTTTCCTGTCTATAATTAACCTATAGGTTACACTTCATGAGGCGGAGCATAAGCTTTGCGACAGATTTTGAAGAATGAGGCCGTGAGGAGCGGCCTCTACGTTTTTCTCCGGTCACATTTATGTCGTTACCATTATGTCTTATGTAAAGTACTACTATTATATATGCTCGCTAAAACGTGGCACGAGGATTTGTTTCTTTCAACAACCAATCCCTCATTTCTTATCCCGCCTGATGGGGAACGAGGATTATTCTTGATGGCAGCAGCCATATTTTTAGGTGTTTATCCGACCGCTTTTCTGTCTATAATTAATCTATAGCCACCGAGAATCCGATATCAGAAGTTTGGAATGTGGAAGGCTACGCATAGGGAGTGGCTGCTTATGAAAGTGAAAGAGCCTTCAATATGTAAGGCATTAAGCAGAGCAAAAGGCCTTTGATGGATTCTGATGAAAGTGGGGCGGATAGGATGGAGGAACAGACCTTTGCATTAATGCTCAGGCAAGCTCTCACCGAGTATGATTTTGAGCGCATAGATATACATCCCAGCAAGGCAGTAGTGGCCTTACAAAGGGAGGTCTATGCGGAAAACGGGAAGGGTGAGCTGATTGAGTATAGCTTTTCAAATCCAACCCTTATAAAGGTCCTCGAGGAATTAAAGTCATATCTGCCGACCCTTTAGCTCTCCTATACTGCACATGCCTGACCGACCCTCGCAGTTCCATAGCTGTGAACGTATTGCTTCATCTCTATTGGTATGTTTTAGGGGCGCTTCAAATTTCCAATATTATCCAAAATATTCCAAAAAAAGTCTAAAGTCTGGGGAAAATGCCGCCGATATAATAATTGTCAGCCAAGACGGAATAAATAGAAGCTTTTTGGCGAGGGCTTCTAGGTCGTGGCAGACGGCTTGACTGACAATAAGGCCCCGACTTCTGCGGAAGCGGGGCTTTTTGCTGTGCGCCCGGCAGGGCGCACGTACTTGAGGACGATAACAACTCCCTTGTCCGTGCCGAAGCCGACTAGTCGTTGCCCCTAAGAGCCGTCTCTGCTCAAGCTGCATATAAATAATATTCTATTTAACTAACATGTTTATGGTGCGAGTAGGTAAGCGGGTGCCGCCAGAGAGGGTAGCCCGCCTGGAAGCGCTCTGTACGCAAAGAAAGCGGTAATTCTGGGACCCATCTGAGCATGTCAAGCTCTGGCGTCCCTGGCTCTGAGACGCCACTTGTCAAGCTCGCTCCCGATAAGCACGGTGCTCGCGATGACAGCTGTAAGGAGCAGCTCAGTTATATTTAGTGCAGTGGTTCTAAAGATCGTCTGCATTGCAGGTACATAAATAAACGCCATCTGGGCTACAAATGCGATTATCATACTAAAGAAAAGGAAGCGGTTCTCGGTTGGCCTTTGCCTAAAGACAGGCGCTCTTTCTGACCTCGAGTTAAACACGTGGAAGAACTGGGCAAAGACGATAGTTGTAACTGCAAGTGTTCTGGCATGCGCCACTTCGGCCCCTATTAAAAGCGCGGAGATGAAGATGCCGAGGCTCGCCACGCCTATGATTACCCCTATAATTCCGAGTCTGATCCAGAGGGTCCGGTTGAGTATGCCCTCGCCAGGAGATCTTGGTGGGCGCTCTTCAACTCCGATTTCTTTCGGCTCAAATGCGAGAGCGACGTCTTGCAGACCGTTTGTAACGAGGTTTACCCACAGAATCTGTGCAGGCAGAAATATGAGCGGCAGACCGGCAAAAATTGTGGTTGTGATGGCAAGAAGTTCCCCCGCACCGGTAGCAAGCAAGA
>DASQQM010000362.1:0-6502 GCA_035643475.1 Anaerolineae bacterium
TGGCATTTGGAGAGTAATAGTGCCGGATGCCCAGCCTCTGCTTGGCGGGATGACCGGACTTATAGGTATCGCGGTAATCGGAGCTATCGCATATCTTATCGTACGCTTTGATGGATATAGGGTCGCCGCTGAACCCAGGCCTAATTCCCTTTAAGCCTGATATGGATGAAATCCGGTTCCGGTACCATTCCCCGCAAAGCGAAGAGAACCGTCGGGCGCGTGGTCGAACATCGGTCCCCAAGCCACTTCCCAGTAATAACCATCAAGGTCGGCAAAATAGCCACTGAACCCGCCCCAAAACGTGTCCTGTGGGGGCTTTACAACACTAGCTCCAGCGGCCTTGGCCTGATCAAATATCGCCACAACATCCTCCTTGCTGCTCGCATTATATGCGAGGGTAACGCCGCTGAAGGGGCCACGTGAAGCAGGTAGTTGCGGCGAGATGTCCTCGGCCAACTTCTCAAGTGGATACAATGTGAGCCAAGTGCCCGGCAGCTCGAAAAAGGAGATGCCCTCATAGTCGGGGTTGGGGTGAATGCCGAAGATGGCTTCGTAGAAGCTGGTTGACTTCTGTAGGTCTCCGACTCCTAGGGTGATGATGGTAATGCGAGGTACTGTCATTGATCTGCTCCTACCAAATGCGCATGGAAAGCGCCTAACATAAACTCTTACACTTATTCGGCGATTGGTTGGATTATAAAGAAACATATGATCGCTGTAAAGCGATCATTTTGCGAGCAATCCTAAGAAGATCTTGGGGTGGCAATAACAATATCCATTACAAGGGGCAAGAATAAGAGAAATGGCTTATCAAAGGCATTACTTAGGTATTCTCCGAATCGGACAATATCCGAACCCTTAGAGAGGCTGTGCTTGGTAAAACACTCGATCAAAACTTGAGGGTTACCAGCCGATTAAGAAGCTAATAGAAGATTTATTGTTACGAACGCCTGAACTATTGAGGTTAACAGCGTCGCAATCAATATCACTAGCGACACCGGGATTTTAAACTGCTTATGGCCTTTCTTGATAAATAGCATATGAATGGTAAACGCAAAAGCACCACCTAAGCTTAGTACTAGCGAGAATATTAAACCGGCAAACGAACCCTGAATGACCTGAATGAGCCCGTATAGGATTAGAAACAAAAGCGGAAAGTGAAGTAGTAAAAAGCCGGTGATCTCGCCGGGGAGTTTGAACAACTCCCACTCTTTCCAGTAAGCGGAATCGATTTCGTGGTTTATGAGGAGTATCGCATTAATCAAATAAAGCCAGGTTAGTACCTCGCGCATAAGGTAATCCCTTCAATGTCCAGGGAACGGTCATTCTGTAGTGCCTGTTGCCTTTCTGGAATTTATCCCACTGTGGCAGAACGATAGAACCACGTGCTGAAGATGAATTAACAAGACGTCATCGGACAACAGATAATTAATGTTTTGCAAGCTCTCTCCATGCAGACGCATAGCGTGTAGTTACAGTATCAATTGCCTTCTTTGTCTCTTTTGATACCTTAGGTTCAAGCTTTAAACGCTTGCTATCTATTTCTTTACGAATTGCATCCGATTTTTTTATTGCCACATCGATTCACCACTTTTAATTATCGTCTTCAAATAGCAAAAAGCAACTTTTAAGCTACAACCGCTCCCCAGCAAAGGGAGAGGAGGATGGCAAACACAGTACCGTTCTTGAAAGTTGAAAAATAGCTAGACGCCGACAAGACCTTTTATCAACCCCTTTACCTCTTCTCGATTCTTGGGGGTCAGCTCAAAGATTATCGTGTCGCTTCTTTGCCTTATCATATTCGTAAATGGGTCAGAGGCAAGCTTTGTCGTGCCCAGAACTATTTTTCCGCTATCGAGCGCCCGCAGTACCGCTTCTTTAAACTTCTCTGAAAAGAGCTCCATCTTTCCAATCTCATCGATGACAACAACCTCGTTTTTCAGCAGGGCCTTTTTGATGGAATCGACCGCTATTTCTTCTAAATCCTCTAGCGAGACACCATACCTGCCCACTCTGAGATTGCTCTTCATCCCCTTGCGGGCTAATACGCCCTGTCGCCCATCCAGCGTAATAATATCAAAACCTAGACGCTCGCTGGCTCCCCTTACTTCTTGCGTAAAGAAGCCGCCAGCATTAAGGGTAAACTCATCGATTAGTTTTCTTATAAGCGTGGTCTTTCCTGTGCCGGGTTGCCCCGTAATAAGGATGTTTTTCGCCTTCATCCTTTAATTGTATAACAACCGTAACTCGTGGATAATAACCGCACTCCTGCGGTGCGTTACACTCTTGGGGGTTAATTCATCTTGAGGAATTTCTTGATCCCGGTGATATCTTTGGTATTTTTAGCGATGTCTGCGCTATTTTTCTCGCCCTGCTCCTCAACACGCTTAATCCAGCTGTACGTTGAAATCCTTTCCTGGTTAAGGCGGCGAAGGATGGTAAGCACCTCGTCCTGGCCCCGCAGCATCTCCTGGCGCAGCCCTGCAATCTCCTGTCTTACCAGAACAAATTGCTCATCATGCTCGACTAATTTTCTAGTAATAACATCGAACCGATCGTCGTGCTCGTCAAACCGCTTGTCGATAGCATCGAATTTCTTGTCGATAGCGCCAAACTTTGCGTCGACTTCATCAAACCGCCTATCAATTGCATCGAATCTTTTATCGGCGCTATCGAACCTTTCGTCATGTTCTTGTAGTTTTTTAATGATTGCGTTTTCATCCATCGTTTAATAATAGCTAACAAAGAGAAATTATCAAGAAATATTTGCCCATAAGCACATCAGTGCAATTAATCCTTAAGTCACCCTCCTGCCTTTCCCTTCCAAATACTCATCTGTCTCCATCTACCTCCCTCACCCTATACACCACTCGTATGCCCTCTTCGCTCTCCCTTAGCCTCATTTCACTACTGCATGTTATAAAACCCGCAACAAGACTACCACCAGAGTCAGGACCGCCCAGACTGCCCGGTTCCAGTCCCATAGGCGGCGGCCGTTAAGGCTTACAAACGGGAAGAATGGGAGCGCAGTGTCGAATAAGGCCAGGGACAGGCCGATCAGTATCGTTACATCGATCCAGGGCGCGATAGAGGGCGGCAGTGTGCCGAGCCGCCTTAACACCCATATTATCCACGTTAATGTTAAGACCGGAAGGATACCGGCGAGCGCCACAATTGCCAGTTGAGGGAGAAGGTCACGATACCTCCACGTATCTGAAGCCGGGTACACGCCGCCGGGCATCGGAAAGTAGCTGCCGAGTAGAGCTATGGCGATACTTAATACGAATCCCGATTCCCAGGCTCGGTACCGCACGGTTAGCCCTTGAGATCTCGCCGCTAAGGTCATCCCAAGCATACGCGCGCCGAGAAAAAGAGTGACTGCAAGCGGAACAACCAGAAAGGAGATCGGGGCATCGCTGAAAAACCTGGCACCACGCCACTGCCACAGCCCCAGTAAGGCAATTAATGCATTCGCAAGAACTGTCCCCCATAGCTGAAGTGCCGGGCTATCGGGCCGCTTTGCGCCAGGCCGGGCCCATACGAAATGCCCGATATCGAGGTAATGGGCAATCCTTGCCCACACAATAAAAGTCTGCAATCCGTAGCGACGGAATTGTTCTCCTGGCGATAGGATTGAAAACCCTCGGGTGGCAAAGAGCTTGCTGGAGCTGGTATTATAGCCCTCCACGATAGCCATTACTTCGTCGCATCCCCGCTCATCGAAGAATTCGAGCGCCGCTTCAGTGAGCATCTGCCCTGCCCCTAGGCCCCGTGCACTCGGATCGGTGAAAATCCCGGACACAAGCCCACCCTTTCGGCCGCCGGGCAGTGGAAATAATTTGGGCATCGTCGCCCCAAGTAACTGCCCCTCCCGCTCGGCCACCAAGACGTTTGGCGTCCACTCAGAGAATAGCCATACGATGAGCGGGAATGACCTGCGCATAATAGCACGTACATCCGGCTTTTCCTCTTCCCGCATAGGGCGGATGCGAATATTCTGCGCCACGACCGTATCTCCTCACGACGATGCGACTGATTCCTTCAGCATAGATTCCCTGATAAGAACATTTAGAACCAGAAGACTACTACTCCAGTACGCATGATATTCTTAGGTCTTTTGCTTTACCTGGGTTTCCAGCCCGCCAGAACCGCAGCCCCAGGATTCAATTGAGATCCTTCGACTCAGTCCCTTGTGGGCCTTCGCTCAGGATGACGATTCTTAGGATGGCAGTACCTTTAATATCTGTTTGCATCAGCACCGCAAATATGCAGAACAACATATCACACGGTTAGGTTGAGATTGCTTCTCAGTGATAAGACTCCTCACCTTCAGCTCAGGACTTTGGCCTTTGGCATACCCGCCCTCGCAATGGCAAAGATGAGTAAGTAGTTTCTGTAGCAAGCCCTTTCATGATGTTGCTGGGAGTTATAGCGAGGCAATCCCAAGCACCGGTATGAGGTAGGTTGAGAATCCCATAGCAACCAAAGAACATCCCGAAATGCGTATTACTACCACCATGCGATGGGTAAAAGAAGATATAGCTTTTAAACTCGATTCCTAGAACGAAAGGAGGTTTCACTAGTATGGCTTATAAATCTATAGTAGCGGCACTCCAGGGCGTGGAATTTCCCATCAGCAAGAGGTCACTCACTAGGCAGATAGGTGATAGAGAGGTTGAGGTGCTTGAGGGAAAGATGATGACAATGCGGGAGATACTGAGGGCTTGTGAGCACGACAATTATGAGTCGCCAAGGGACGTCACCACATGCCCGGGGATCACAAGTAAAGTCCGTCACGCTGCCTAACGTGCCAGTAGATGGCTCTCCTTCATGTGGCATGGGCTCGCCTCGCGAGCCCATTTTACTATTTGTACATGGTCCCGCCTATCGGGAGTAGGTGCTCGTGTGAACTACTCACGCCGTCTTGCCTCTACCTTGATGGACTCGATTATCTGCTGTGCACACTTGATAGCTTCTCTTGCGATGTCTTCATCATAGAACTCAAAGGGACTCCCTTGCGGGTACACATCGGGATACCTGGTGGGTAGATAGTGTGCATCGATAATCCGGGCGCAGTGCGTAAGCTGGGCAATTTCAAATCCTTGGTTGGCCAGGGCTTCCATGAGTTTTAATACTGAGTATCCGACTGCCGGGACGGCGGTAGCCCTCAGTAGAGCCTTTACCGCACACTCAGCAGCTTGCTGGGCCTTGAAACACGTCCAGTTGTAAGCTCCGGCT
Organism: Anaerolineae bacterium; assembly: GCA_035643475.1. Lineage (GTDB taxonomy): Bacteria > Actinomycetota > Aquicultoria > Aquicultorales > Aquicultoraceae > DASQQM01. The sequence goes on from DASQQM010000362.1 coordinate 5,239, forward strand.
GAAAGATCATGCTCAGCGGAGGTCAACGTTTTGTCGCTCTGCGCTATCCAGCGCTCAAATTCGCCTCTATCAAACATAGGGGTCCCCTGTAATGCGATAAAGACCGGCACAAGCTAAGTGAACTCTCACCAAGAGTATCATAGAATAACGAACAGGTTCCAGTGCAGTTCCCATGCGCCAAGATTGCTTTGTTAGGTTCCTTCGGCTCAAGGACTTACGGACCTATTGGGCCTTATCTCGCAAGACAGATGCTATTTAACCTACTCAAGAATGCCTCTTATCCCTAAGAAACACTCTGGGTGCTACCGAAGATTGCTACGTCGTTGCTTCGCTCTCTCCTCACGGTGGCAGGCGGAACGTCGACATAGGTTTCTTCCTTAAACTACCTACCTCCAGGTGGGTGCTTGCAAGGATGGGTTTATTCATACTGCTTGGTGGGGTAGTGTTTTTGCGCAGAAAACGTGACAAAGAAGCCGGTTTCTACGTCTTTATTTTTGGTTAAATATTCTTGTAGATTTCTTCAAGGAAGGAAGTCTCATCGACCGTCAGTTCCGGAGGATAAAGCCAGTTAAAGGCGATGCTAAAAACAAATGTTCTTGGGTAGTACTGGCATTCATCACCCACTTTAGAAGTGGATCTCCTGCCGAGAATTGATAAATCAGGGAGGTTTCGGGGGGTAATAACATGAAAAAACCATTTCGGTTTGCGCTTGTCCTATTATTGAGTGCACTTGCCATAGTATTGATTATTTCCCTGTCGGGTTGCCCAACTGTGGTAAAAAGGCCTCAGCCAAGGCCGAAAAGTGATACGGAGACAGTTACGGACCAGGTTGAAGCTTTCGGCAAGCAACTCCAAAAAGTCTCACTTCTAGCCCCCAAAGATGAAGTGGCCAAAAGTATGCGGGACAACTACGGCGATTATGTATCCCCTAACCTTCTTGCCAAATGGATGGACAATCCTCCAAGTGCCCCCGGAAGGCTGACGTCAAGTCCGTGGCCAGATCGCATAAATATTCAAAACACCAAGAAATTATCGGATAACGCGTATGAAGTTAAAGGAGAAATCATTTACATAACAAGCGTGGAGAAAACGAGAGGCGGTGTTGCCGCAAGGCAGCCAATTACCCTCACAGTAAGGAAAATAGGAAATCGCTGGCTTATTGACGCTGTCACGCTCGGCGCGTACGAGACAGCCAACGCTCTTATCTACAGAAATACCCAGTATGGTTTTACCTTTACGCTGCCGAAGAGTTGGAAAGGATTTT
>DASQQM010000363.1:0-3003 GCA_035643475.1 Anaerolineae bacterium
GTATTGACGTTACCATCTTTAACCCAATGCTTGACCCCGATGGATCGATTGCCCGAGAACTTACCCACAGCATCGTCAACGGTTTGAAACCTTACTTGGAGGAAACGGCGTTGAGGCCGAAATGATATCTTCCTTGCCCTATCAGTTATCTCTAGTCGGTGATGTTTGGCCGATTTACAAACTCACACGTCTCCCATCCTGCAGGGTCACTCTGCCCGTCTCAAGCAATTCCTTCAGTTTAGCAAGGTTCTTTCCCACCGCTGATTTGACCCTGGACTTGCCCAATGCCTGTAGTAATTGTGGATGGCCCGTATCCAGCTGCCACCGATCAACCACCCTGGTCCTTTCATTGATCGCCTCGAATGTCATGCGGCGCCTGAGCTGAGGCTTCGAAGGCGGGATACTCTCAACCGTCAGTAGCCGATCTTCCTCATACTCGACGATGGTGAGCTCCTGGCTATCTGTCTTTCTCTCCTGGTGATATCTGGCGCCGACCCCTGGATCACCGCCGGATGTTTTCCGGACCTGCACCACGAAGTAGTTCCACTTGGGCAGGTTCTGCAAGTCAGAGATGAACGTGAAGACCACATGAACAGGCCGAGCGATCTCAATCACATTTTCGAACTCAACCATCGCACCTCCGGCCTGGCTATCCTTGGCGGGCTAACATTGTTTATACCGATCCATAAATACATTAAACATCCTACTGGTGCCATATAAAGGCATAAAGGTATAAAGACAGCTAGAGGCAAAGAAAGCGTTGGATAAGGTTGAATATATCGGGGTTATCAAGCAAGGAGAAAGCTGGGACAACCCAGCCAGTGCAGTATAAAGGAGGGGCATTAATGCTTGCCATTATATCTAAAACCAAAGGCATCTACATAGTAGGTGAGCGGACGCATACTACAAGGGATGGCGATAATGCGATTATTTTCATAGACGCATTTGTTTGAACTCTGGAATAAAATGTTACGCCTATTGCTTAGGCCTCTTGACTGGCTTTATTTTGAACTATGCCTAAAACTCACTCTTGACATTAATACCGCAGGCTTTGGAGGAGCTGTGCTGATTGCCATGCCCTTCGGTCACCCGCAATGACAATGCTCTTTGTCAGCAGCCTCAGGTGCTTCGAGTACTACGCCGCGGCTTCCCTGAATCCTTCAGTTACCTCGTCCTTATGTGCTGCAAAAGCGCTTAGGACCTCGTTCTTTTCCCTTTCGGGCACACCAAAGCGGTCGAGACTTCTCGCGAGCTCTCCCGCAACTGCGTCGAATTCCTCAGGTGAGATGCGGAACTTCCGGTGGGCATTCTCCAGGCCCAAAGGCGTATGCCCTGGCCTAGTGGCTACGAATTTCTGTGGTCCACCTGCAACATCGCATACCCACAGAGTCCGCATGAACTTAAGACCCGGCAATCTGTCCAGCTGGTTGTTGGACCAGTCCCTCAGGGCGGGGTTTGGTGACTCTTTGCCAACCAAAGGGTTTTCCAAAATGTTGTCACTGAAATCGTTAACCACCGCAGCAATGGCGAAGACACCACCAAGGCGATCGTATAAAGTTTTTCCTGCCTCTTCCATTGTTTGTCCTCCTCTTTATAGAATTTCCATGTAAGTACGGTTATATCCGAACCGCCTGAGGCTAAAACAAAGAAGGAAAGTACGATTTTCTTTAATAATGTAGCTATCCACTGAAGAACGCGGCGATATTTAGGTCGGTCCTACGAGGTTACAAATCCTCGTACGGCATTAAGACATCCGTATCAGCCCCGCAGGTTTTACAAAGGCATATCTCCGTTTGAGTGTTCACTTTTCTCTCGGAACATCACGTAAGAGGTTACCTAATACTCACTATTCACACTTAGGGCAGAAATATTGTCAACATATGTTGACAATTCTGCTTATGTCAACTATAGTTGCTTATATGAAGACGCTAGAGATAAAAGACCCACATAATCCAACAGATGGCCTTGCAGCTGTGGTTGCCCTGCGCCGCCTTGCCGATCTGTTGGAGGCCGCCCAGGTCGAAAGCGCTCTTCGCGAAGGTTGGAGCTGGAGCGATATCGCCGAAGCCCTCGGCGTCACTCGTCAGGCGGTGCATAAGAAGTATGCTAAACGTGCGGCCGCAGCCGGCATCAAGACAAGGAGGCGCGATGGCAAAGTTTGATGATTCTCGGCAGACCGTTCATAAGATTTTGGCGCAAGCAAGAACCGAAGCACGTGGGCTTGGAAGCCCACGCGTGGAAGCAGAGCACTTATTGCTCGCTTTAGCCGCGCTCATACACATGCCTGCTGGGCAACTTCTTGCTGCTGAGGGATTAAACCATGACGTGATTCTCAAAGCCCTAGACCTCGAATTCGAGCGTAGCCTCGAAGGGGTCAATATCCACCTTAATGGGTTCTTTTTACCTGAATCAAAAATGCCTATTTTAGGCGAGCTTCGCCTTGCCCAATCGGCCAAACTTGCTATTGTACGGGCGAACAAAGCCCGGGTTTCGCGGCGAGACCATCGTTTTGACTCGCTGCATATGTTGCTAGGAGTCCTTAATGCTGAAAGCGGTGTAGTACCTAGAGCATTGATTGCAGCTGGAATAGACCGTGCAGCCCTCATTACCCAAGCTTTGGCGGCACTTGACCGAGCGGCATAAAACATGGAGCCGTTCTCAAATGAGTATTCGCAGGAAAGGAGCGGTTCAATGAGCCGCTCGAATCCGGATAATACAAAAGAGCTTATACAAATCACCACACGAAATCTCTTACTTTGTGGCTTAATTGCAGGTCCACTGTTCGTGATTACCCTGCGCATTGAGGGTGCTTTAACGCCCGATTATAATGCTTTGCGCCATCCAGGCAGCTCACTCGCTTTAGGTCCTTTTGGCTGGGTGCAGGATATCAATTTTATAGTGGCGGGGATTTTAACCCTAGCGTTTACTATAGGTGTGCGGCGAGCTCTTAAACAAAGTAAGGGGCCAACATGGGGTTGGCTGTTGATTGGCTACTGGTCGATT
>DASQQM010000364.1:0-3179 GCA_035643475.1 Anaerolineae bacterium
TTTTAATACCTCATCTAATTTTGCCGCGCGCTCAATCCCGAGCTGTGCGTACCTCTCCTTCGAGACGTACGGGTCGTACGCGACCACTTTCATACCAAGTCCACGCGCCCGCGATGCGACTAGGGTCCCGATCCTCCCAAGCCCGATAATGCCGAGGACCTTCTCGTATACCTCAACGCCCTGGAACTTACTCCTCTCCCATTTACCGGCTTTTGTTGAGGCACACGCCTGTGGAATATTTCTCGCACACGCGAGCATCAGGGCAACGGTGTGTTCCGCTGCTGAGATTATATTACTCTGCGGAGCGTTCGCGACGATAATGCCCCGCTTCGTTGCCGCCTCTATATCGATATTATCCACACCGATCCCGGCCCGCCCGATGACCTTGAGCCTATCGGCTTGGCTTACAACCTCTTCGGTTACCTTAGTTGCGCTTCGAATAACGAGCGCATCATAATTACCGATCTCCCCAAGCAGCTCATCCGCGGACATATCGGTTCTTACGTCAACCTTAAAGCCTGCAGCCTTAAGTTTGTCGATGCCAGCTTCGGCAATTTTCTCTTTAACCAGGACTTTTATAGCAGTTCGCCTCCTATAAATTAGCTCATAGTATCTTCTCTTATTATTAACTATGAGCTACTAACTACTTACTACTAACTAACTCTCCATAAATACCTTTTCGGCCGCCTGGACCCCTACCCCTGTGGTAACAGGATAGCTCAACTCCGAGAGAACCATTTCCACTCCGGCCAATGTAGTTATAATATCAAATTTATCGAAGTAGCCGAGATGGCCGATCCGGAATATTCTTCCCTTAAGGTGGCCCTGACCACCAGCTACCGTTATTCCATACTTTTCTTTGAGCAATTTAACGAGCTTTCCACCATCAATCCCATCGGGCACCCATACCGGTGTTACAGCGTTGCCCCTCCCCTCAATCGGGGCAAAGAGCTTCAACCCCATGGCTTCTGAGCCCTGTCTTGCTGCTTCAGCTAGAATCGTATGTCGTTTGATTATGTTCTCAAGCCCTTCCTGGCGCATCAATTTTATCACCTCGCCGAGTCCTACGATAAGCGATATCGGCGGCGTAAACGGCGTTGTCGGGGCCGATTTGTGGAGAGAATCAGCCGCCTTCTTCCAGCTAAAATAGAACTTCGGGAGCCTTGATTTCTCCACGGCCGCCCATGCTTTATCGCTTACGGCGACGCATGCAAGGCCAGGGGGCATCATAAGACCCTTCTGCGAGCCGGTCATAACGACGTCAAGATGCCACTCATCGGTCTTGCACTCAACCGCTCCGATGCCGGTGATTGAATCAACCACGAGAACCGCATCGTAATCCTTCACTATAGCGCCGATCGCCTCAACATCGTTTAAAATACCCGTCGACGTCTCGCTCTGGACCACGAATACGGCCCTTACATCGGGGTTTGCATCGAGCTCGCGCCTGATATCTTCGGGTTTAACTACCTGATCCCACTCGTACTCAAGCTTTATAATATCCATGCCATAGGCCTCGTTGATCTTTACAAAGCGATCACCAAACTTGCCATTCGAGCAGCAGATAACCTTGTCCCCGGGGGATAAGAGATTAGCAACAGAAGACTCCATCATGCCCGTTCCTGATGACGCAAATATCAGGACGTCGTTTTTTGTTTGAAATACGTACTTCAAACCCTCCTCGACAGAAACGAGGAGTTCTGTAAATGCAGGCGTCCGGTGGTGAAACATCGGTCTCGCTTGTGAGAGCAGCACCTCTGCCGGAACCGGCGTCGGTCCTGGTGTCATCATATACTCTTTGCGCATGTAATCCTCCGGATTATGTCTGAAATGTGCCAAAGTTCCAACGTGCCAAGGTCTTGATGTCGATGTAGGTAAGTAACGAGGGAATCCCCGTCCCCCTCCCCTAACCCCTCCCATCAAGGGAGGGGAATTTCTTCCCTAGGCCCTGGTCCCCGAACCCTGGACCCTTATAATAGTTCTTTCTGCTTTATCCAGACCATCATCGAACGAAGTTCTTTTCCAACCTGCTCGATTAGGTGATCGGATTCTTTCTCTCTCATTGCCTTTAAGACCGGTTGGTTTGCCCTATTCTCAAGTATCCACTCGCGAGCAAACCGACCCGACTGGATGTCGTCGAGGACGCGTTTCATCTCCCCACGCGTCTCCTCCGTTATAATTCGCTTACCTACTGTTATATCACCGTACTCAGCGGTGTTGCTTATCGAGTAGCGCATACCAGAGATACCCTGCTCGTAGATGAGATCGACGATCAGCTTCAACTCATGGAGGCACTCAAAGTAAGCAATCTCCGGCTGATACCCGGCGGCAACTAAGGTATCGAAACCGGCGCGGATGAGCTCGCTCGTTCCACCACATAGAACTGCCTGCTCTCCAAACAGATCGGTCTCGGTTTCTTCCTTAAAGCTCGTCTCAATAACCCCGGCCCTCGCAGCACCAATTCCCTTTGCATAGGCGAGCGCGATATCCTTTGCATTCCCGGTAGCGTTCTGGTGCACGGCGATGAGAGCCGGTACTCCGATTCCCTCCTCATACATACGGCGGACAACATGGCCCGGGCCCTTGGGGGCGATCATAACAACGTCCACATCCGAGGGTGGAACTATCTGGTGGAAGTGAATGTTAAAGCCATGCGCAAAAGCCAACGCCTTGCCAGGCGACATATGCGGCTTTATATCCTGCTCATACATCGCGCTCTGGGTTTCATCGGGCGTCAGTATCATTATCATGTTAGCAATTTCAGCCGCTTTGCTTGCCGGCATAACGGTAAGGCCACTTTTTACGGCCTTATCCCAGGAGCCGCTTCCTTCACGAAGGCCGACCACAACGTCGATGCCGCTTTCATGGAGGTTGAGCGCATGCGCATGACCCTGGCTTCCAAATCCGATAATCGCAACCTTCTTACCTTTTAAAACCCCAAGATCAGCATCCTGATCGTAATAAATTTTGGCCATATCATCCTCCATGTATTTTATTAGTTAACCTTTTAATTATAGCACAACTCCCTGGTTAATGGGATAGTAAGCCCGCCCCTACTGCAGGGGCCAGGGTCCGGGGACCAGGGTCCAGGGAATAATCTCTCTCCGCTGTACCTTCTATCCTCCTGCCTGACCTAGTAATTTTGCGCTATATTCAATCTACTCTGAAAATAACCAGTA
>DASQQM010000365.1:0-13732 GCA_035643475.1 Anaerolineae bacterium
CCCCATGGCTCATCGGCCAGGGACGTATCTGCGTTACCTATAACCGCCGTCTTCCTTCCCGCCCGGTTGATAATATCTGCCAATTGGCCGGGGGTAAATTCCTGCATACCGTTATCGTTATCTCTTACTACGGCGGCAATACCTAGCTCCAATACCTGATGTTGCCGTGCTTGCCTTCCGGTGCGTAGCCGATATGCGTCCATCGCTAGCCCGCTACCGTACGGCTCGTTAGCGTTAAATCCCTCAAGGCTTGTAGCAGATGCTTCTGCACGTACGCCGGCACCCACTGTAAGCGTATTCCTTGGCCTCGATGGTGCCTTAAACGCCCGGTTATTCATGATCCCTATGGAGCTACTTCTTAGCAGGTCATTTACCACTGGGTCTTTGGCTGCAATTATATCCGACCAGGTTATGTTATCTATCAGTATAAAAACGACCTTTTTGCTGGTCTCCGCCGATAGCGCCTGGGGGGCCGCCGATAGCGATATGACAATTAATAAAATTACGATTGCAATCTTTCGCTGCATTTGCTCCCTCCGGAGGATAAGTACTCCATCACCCATCAGGTGACCTCTAAGATAGTAGAAATTAGATCGAACAATAGAGCAATAGATCATTAGACCGCAATGAAACAGGCTTCCATACTATATAACCAATTCATTTTCCATCTTTTATCTTCTATGTCTATTGCTCGATTGTTCTATTGTTCCATTGCTCTAGTACAGCGTCACAGAGGTGATGCTGTACTAGTATACGGTCAAACGATCACTTTGTGCCTGTCTCATACTTTTAATATATGCGCCCGCATGGGTAAGAAGATTTGCGAAGCCGATGGCGATAATCGGCACCAGCGGCATTAAATACCTGAATACCGCGAGGGTAGCTATATGAAAACTAATTGTCGCTATAACAAATATCCCTAGCAGTAGCCGATCGTGTCTTCTGCGTGAAGACAGGAACATACCAATGGTACCCAACACTACGAATAGTGTATACATAATCGCAATTCTTGTCTGTTTACCGTCTAAACTGACATGCCGCGGAAAACCAAATTGCCTAGGAATTCTCTTGCCAAGCATGGTAATTATTTCTCTAGCGCTCATGCGCCTTAGGTTTTCTTTCGCCTCACTCGCCATCATGTGGCTCATTTGCAGCTCGCTCTTGTCGGTATGTTTATTTCTGTAGTTTTCCAATAAAACGATTAACGAAGTCCCTTTATCCTCAAGCGTTCCCCACCAGAGGGTGGCGGGTCCTGTTGTCGTTCCCATTAGCGGTTCTCCGAATGTCACGTAGTTACGAACGACCCACGGTGCTACTACCAGCAGGGCAGCAACTACAAATATGAGCGTTGGTCGAAGCAGCAACGCATATCCATTTTTCCCATATCGCAGCCATAATGCCGGGAGAAAAATTATTGGAAAAACCAGTATTACTTGGCGGCAAAGGTATATTATGCCAAATAACACGCCAATTGCTGCCATAACCCATACTGAGGGTCGCTCTTTCTGAAACAGGGTGGCGATCAGGAAAAGGAAGGCTACCGTTAAGAATATATAGAGAGTCTCCGTAATCAGCAGGAAATTATAGTATATAATCTGTGGCAATGTAGCAAAGGCAAGAGCTGCGATTGCTCCCTCCATTTTCCCATACACCCTTTTGCCTAACAAATATATTAAGATGATGGTAGCCATCGCGAGCACTATATGAGAAGCCAACACAACACGTTGCGATTGACCAAATACTGTGTACAGCGCAGCAAGGTAGAACGGGTAGATGGGTCCATAAAATGCGGTAGGTTGGCCATCTCGCGCAATCATGTGGTCATTTCCAATATAGCCCTTCCCATCGATCAAATTATTGGCTATTGCGACATACATCGTCGAATCTGGCGATCTCTGTAAAACATCAACCCCTACATTTTGCTGCCACTCCCCTATTCGTAACGCAAGCCCCAGTAAGAGAGCTATGATAAGTACGATCTCAGCTGCATCGAGTCTACGTTTGTGCAATGATCCGACCTTTCCTGCTATCGATCCGCCCTATACTGGGCGCCCTTCGCCGTAGTGAAAAGCATGCTTATCCGCTAGCCAATAAACCGGTACTTTATCAACGTCCAGATAGCAATAAAGCCATCCTGCCACTTGATCTTCTTGCCTTCTTTGACACTTCGTGCCGCATACCGTATTGGTACTTCGTGAATCTTGTATCCTCGCCTTAATGTTTTAGCAGTAACCTCTGGGCAGAACTCAAAGCCGGTGCAGGTTAGATTTATCGAATTTAGTACCCGCCTGTCAAAAGCCTTGTAGGCGGTTGCCTCATCGGTTATCCGCGAACGAAACAGTATATTTGCTGTTGCCGTTAGAATACGATTGGCGATGCGGTTTGCACGCTTCATCCCACCAATGCTCCCAAGAAACCTGCTCCCATATACGATATCTGCACGCTCTGATAGTATGGGCTCAAGAACCCGCGGTATATCATTCGGGTCGTACTCCATATCTGCATCGCATACGATTATTACGTCCCCTTGAGCAATGCGAAACCCCTCTCGAAGAGCCGATCCTTTACCACCATTTTTCGCAAGCCGATGCACCCTTAAAGATCCGATATCTTTCATCCCTTCAAGATAATCCGCGGTGCCATCAGTTGAGCCATCATCGACCACTACAAGTTCACGCTGTACGCCATCGGGTAGAGCAACTTTGTCCAGCGCCCTTATTACATCACCTATATAAGCTCGCTCGTTATATGCTGGAATGACGAAGCTTACCATTTTTACCATATCCAACTCCAAAGTAGCTATTAACTAACCTGTTACTATGGACTATTCTTCCCAACTGACCAATAATATGCAAGCCCTATTATACGCTACAAGCCAAAGCTTCTACAGAAGTATCAGAGATGATAGGTGCTCCACGTCACTTAGCAACTAAGGCGATAATATAATGACATTGAAAGAACGAACAATAATCGGTCGGAGTAAGGAGTGATAACAATCGCTTCAAATCTATTCTTATCGAGTTTTGATAGGAGGCTTATTAGGTGAGATTGCATACCTCCCTCGGATATCCTAATCAGATATGCGATCTTCACTATGGCTCCTGTCTACTTTACTGATGCGCCCCGATTCCGGATTTCTAAGTGAACGCTTGGCAATTACCCGCAGTATGTCCAGGAATTGTCTTCCCCGGTGGATAAATCCGGCGATGTCTCGTCCGGTCTCACGGTGGGTCATGTTAACTGGAACTTCAACCACGTGGCACCCTCTTCTTAAGACATCGATGCTTAACCCAACCTCGAGCCCATAACCGGATTCAAAATCTAGCCCCTTTATAAGGGCCGTCCTTACGGCCCTCTGTCCAGACAGAGGCTCCTTCATCGCCTTCCCTGTAAATCGCTTTATGCCCCAACGACCTAAACCCTTCGCAAATCCCAAGCCTCCCGCTTTCTCTGGTTTTGGGAAATCAGCGATCGCCATATCAACATCTCTATTAAGAACAGGGGCGAGTACCTTACCGGCTTCGTCTGCACAATCACCGAGGTCCCCATCGAGAAATAGGACTATCTCCTCAGTTATATCCTCAACCGCTCTTTGGAGGGCTTTTCCCTTACCGACGTTCTCTCCAAGACGGAGTACCTGCGCGCCTGCCTTTTCTGCCGTATCTCCAGTCGAATCACGTGAGCCATCGTCTACTACAAGTATCCGCTCTACACCATCTATCTTCTTTACCGCGTTTACCGTCGCCGTTAGCCTATCCGCTTCATTATACGCGGCGATTATTGCGACCACTCTTTCTCTACCCATGCACTGCGCTTACCTCTAATTATGGTTAACAGGCATTACTGAGAACCCCGAAGCGGTCGGCATGAGCTTTGTGGCACTCTTCTTTACCCCATAGTGCCCATCCGCCCCTACCAGCGCAAAGACTACCGATACTATTCCGATCGGCTGATCTATATTATCTACGGTCGGTATCCCAGATGCCTGATATGATTTCATGTAGGATTTTTTGCAGCCTGCTGTCTCTGTTCCCACAACTCTTACCTTTGCAGCCTTTAACTGCAGCACTATTGGCAGATCGGTCTCCGTGGGGTCAAGCCCGTTTTCTGTTCCACCTATGATTATCGCTCCATTAATGGGACTAGTGGGCTTACTAAAGTCTATACCCGTTTTTATAAAGCCCATCTTTGTGAGTTGCACCAGGTACGGTACTTTAACCATAGTCGTGGTAGTCGGGGTGGAGGTGGTGGCTACACTTACCATCGTTAGATCGTCGACCATCTTCCGTAGCATGAGCTCCCTGGCATTCTCAGCGTTTATATTAGACGGGAAGTATGATCGCATCTGTTCAATTACTGAGTTGGTTATCTCATAATGAGCCATCACTTTAATTTCAGTTACCGTTGCGCCGGCCTCTTTCAACCCCTCTGTGAGGTTTGTGACGACTTCGTCGTCGATCGCCGTTGTCGCTATAACAGCTACGTTTTTACCAACAAGCCTATCTTTTACTGCAAGCGGGACAACCTTATCTGTAAACTCCTTTTGATTATTAACCTCTTCCAGCAGCGTCCGGTTTTCTTCTCTAATTCGTGCGAAGTTATCCTCAATTCGCTTTACCAACGCCTGCTGTTGTTTCACGAACACGCCCTTATCCACGATAACTGTTCCGAGGAGAATGCCGATTGCTAAGGCAAAAAACACTGCAACGAGGGATGCTATATGATAGCGCATATCTAACATTTTTTCTCCTAAATTCCAAGCATTAGTTTTAGTTGAATGATTAATAGGCGAATTGATTGTCTAATACTAGGTGCGGCCATTACTATAGCTATGATAGCGCTCATCCCGGCTAAAAGTAAGACTACAAGGTAACTTAATTTTACGCTCGATTTATAGAGCTTATTTACGCCCTTTGCGTCGACCAATTTACTGCCTACTTTTAACCGAACGAGAAACGTACTCGACATTCCCTTACGTCCCTTATCTAAAAACTCGACAAGGTTTGCATGGCTTCCTACCGCAACGATCAGTTCTGCATCGTTCTCGTACGCGAGTATCATCGCTATGTCCTCGCTCGTTCCGGCTGCCTCAAAGGTAGTCGATGATAATCCGAGTTCTTCTAACCTTTTTAAACCGGGGGCTCTTCCCCCGGAATAGGCGTGTACTATGAGTTCAGCTCCACACCGAAGCGTGCTGTCCGCAACGCTGTCCATATCACCGATAATGATATCGGGCTTGTAGCCCTCTTCAATGAGCGCATCCGCACCTCCATCGACGCCGATAAGGATCGGCTTTACCTCGCGTATATATGTCCGCAAAGCCTTCAAATCGGCTTTATAATCATACCCTCTTACAACTATAAGGGCATGCCGTCCTTTAAAGTTGATGCGTGTGTCGGGAACCCTTGACCCATCAAGGATTAATTCCTTTTCTTTCTGCATATATTCGAGCGTGTTCGCCGCAAATTTTTCCAGCTCCTCGCCGATCCTACAGTTGGCTTTTTCCATTTCACGCTCGAGTATTCTGTTGGTAAGCTTCTTGCCACGTGCAATCACCTTATCGCCAACACGTATATCCTCGCCTTGTACAGCCAGCCAGCTCCCCTCGTTAACAAGGTCGAATACGCCTGTTCCAACGCTATCGAGCAGGTGAATTCCAGCCGAGCAGAGGATAAGTGGACCGGCATTCGGATACCTTCCTGATGTAAAGCAGCTCGCGTTTACAACAACCTCAACCCCTGTCTCGACCAATGCCTCGGCGGTCACCCTATCCAAATCTTCGTGATCTATTATCGCGATATCGCCAGCTTTTAATCTTTTTACAAGCCTCTTTGTTCTCTTGTCGAGCTTGGCAGTACCTTCATAAAACATGTTTCCGGCCTTCCTAGTTCCAGGCTTTCGTAGAAACGATCTACGCCTTCCACTGCCCCTTAGTAAATCCCTATCTACTATAGTATCATCTAATGGTATCTCCGTATGTAACCTATCTGCTGGAATACTATCAATCTCTTTTACCGTTTTTCCATGCTTATCCACAGCATACCCCCATGCTTCTAACCGAGGAGTCAGGTTCTTAACCAGGCGATGAGAGAACATCCCCACTTTTAATTCCCATTTCCGGGCCCTGCAGATTATCCATCCTAGGATCCAAAATCCGCAGCGGCGGTCGCGGGATTCACCTGAATATGTATGTGGTCGGCTTGTTCAGGCAAGTATCTATTAATCTGGCTCGTTATTTGAGGTAAGGGCCTTAACCATCCAATTTGCGTCTCACGCCGTTTTACTCTTTGCCCGACTTTTAACTGGATGTTGTCGATATGTATTATCGCAACCCTTAAATCCGGATATCCATCCGGTTGTATCTCAACATGATAATCGGTTACTTTGTTGTAGAGATTATACGTCTTGACTTTTGTGACTACACCATCGACTGGGCTATACACTTCTGCATGTGGAGCCATCGCAATATCAGCGGCTGATGTTGGTGCGCTCCCTCTGCCTCGTGACAGCATAACGAAAAGGACCGGGCCCTTCGATTTCATCACCGCATTTCTAACGGTTGCGGTCGTCTCTTTGTTAAAACATGCTACCGTGGGAGACATCGCGACTGCTTCGCGCCGCTCAGCCTCATGAAACCCGACACCGATTACACTCCCCTCTTTCCCTGGCAAAGAGAGCTCCAAACTTGATCTGCCAACCGTAGCGAAGCAAATGTATTTCGGGTCCACCTTAACAACGGGTTTAGTGGATGCCCCTGCTTCGCTGTTATTACCACTTTTAAATATATCTAGCTCGGTTGCGGCATAGCTTGCCAATCCAAGCGATAACATCAATATTATTACCAGTGATCTCCGCCTAAACTTTAAACGGCTTCTCCTTCGCATCTGACTGCGCTTTAACTTTATTCGTTGGGCTGAAGTTATGGCGTCTGCACCTCCTCATATGCTACCTAACTGTTCCATTGCTATGTCGAAGAATAGTTTATTTAGCTATGCTCGATTTATTTCTTTGTGCTTCAGCTATGAGTTCCTCTGCGTGCTTAAGCGATACATTCGAGTGCGTATTTCCGCTTAATAGCCTTGCCATTTCACTGATTCTGTCCTTATCTGTTAGCTCTTTAATCTCTGTAACAGTACGATCCTCTACCTCCTTTTTCAAAACGGAGAAGTGAACATCCGCAAAACTCGCTATCTGTGGTAGATGCGTTACTGCTATCACCTGGTGTTTGCCGGCAAGAATCGACATCTTTTCCCCAACCGCCATGGCTGTCTTACCGCCTATGCCTACATCTATCTCATCAAAGATTAGTGTGGGCACCTCATCTGCATCCGCAAGTATGATTTTAAGAGCGAGCATTATCCTCGATATTTCACCGCCCGAAGCAATTTTTACTAGCGATTTTACCGGCTCGCCCCTATTTGCCGATACCATAAACTCTATTCTATCTATGCCATGGGGATACACCCGTACCTTCTCACTATTTACTAGTAAGCCATCGTTGTCCGGTTCCCTGATACATAATACCTTAAAACTTGCGCTCGGCATATTCAAACAGGCCAGTTCTTCTCTCACATCATTAGCGAACCTCTCCGCGATGGTCTTTCTAATGTCGCTCTGTCGTAAGACGATATCAGCCAACTCTTCTTTGATTTTCGTTACACTACTATCCAAGCCTTCAATTCGCTCATCTATCGTATCATAATCCACTAACTCATCCGCGGCTTTGTTCCGGTAAGAGATGATTTCGCTGATCATCGACCCATATTTCTTTTTCAATAGGGAGATTAAGGCAAGCCGATCTTCTACTTCCTGCAGACGGCCTGGTGGGAAATCAAGCTTAGTCTCGTAACTGCGGAGTATTGCAATGCAATCTTCGGCTTCTATTAAAAGGCTGTCGAGGCGTTCAGTCACCTCATCCAGGTTCGGATCAACATTCGCCACCGACCTAAGCCCATTCACCGCACTCGCCACAAGCTCGGTCGCCGCCGACATATCCGTACCGCCCGAGAGTAGATTAACTGCTTGCCCAGTAGCTGTGTAAATCTTTTCGGCGCTTCGCAGTAGCTCGCGCTCCTGCATCAGCTCGGTGTCCTCACGGTCTACAAGAGCCGCCTCGTCTATCTCACGCACCTGAAACTGGAGGAGGTCCCGTTTTGCAAGTAATTCTCGCTCCGCCCCCCGTAATTTCGCAAGCTCATCATTGTGTTCCTTGAGCTTTCTATAGGCATTGTGAAATCTTTCAAGCAACTGTAGAAGTTCATCGCCGCCGTAGTTGTCGAGGAATTCAACGTGTGATGCAGCCCTGAAGAGCGACTGGTGTTCATGCTGACCGTGAAGGTCTATTAAGCGCCTACCTATTTCTACAAGTAGACCTACTGTTACCATACGATTGTTTATATAGCACTTGTTTTTGCCATCGCTTGCTATAATCCTGTGGATTATGAGCTGGTCTTCTCCCTCGATGAGCTCGCTTAACGTCCTGTCTTCGCCCCTTAGCGAGGGTGGGATTGCAAACATACCCTGTACTTCGGCTCTATCGCTGCCTCTCCTTATAAGAGACGAATCTGCCCGGCCGCCAAGTAATAGGTTGACTGCTCCGATTATAATCGTCTTTCCTGCCCCTGTCTCACCCGTTAATATGTTTAAGCCCTCGCCAAACTGGATCCGGGCTTCATCGATAAGGGCCATATTCTTCATATAAAGTTCATGCAACATTGTACCTGCCTAACGAAGCCAAGTATCCCAAACATGAAGCTTATTCTTGAACAGCGTATAAAAACTCCGCTCTTTTAACTTTATAAACAGCGCTTTTGCTTCCGCCTTTTTTAACTCAATCGAATCAAGCACCGTGGAAAATACCACGAACCCATCTATCCCCACCGACACGTCCAACCTTTTAGCTAGTTCAACCCGCGCCACTTCCTGCACGCCTAGCGCTATAGTCCTGGCAAAGAGTGAATGGGGATTTACAGGTGCGAGCAATATTAGTTCATTAGCCGGCGATACCACCGGCCCTCCTGCAGAAAAAGAATACGCGGTTGATCCTGTAGGAGTTGCAAATATAAGACCATCTGCCGTATACCTGCTGAACATTATGTCGTTAATATAGACATCCATCTCCAGCATACGCTGGTGATAGCCTCGCTCTATTGCTACCTCATTTAGCGCCAAGTATTCCTGCTCGGTGTCTCCTACCCTGATCGTGCATTTTAGCATCATTCTTTCATCGATAGAGAAATCGCCCGATACTACCCTCTCTAGCGCCGGGTACATCTCAGCGAGCTCTATCTCCGCCAAGAACCCTACACGCCCCAAATTGATACCGACAACTGGAACAGCTGTTCCCTTAAGCATCCGTATCGCCCTTAGCATTGTGCCATCTCCCCCGAGGCACACGACCGCGCCACCCTTCTGGATTCTGGATTCTTCTGCCGCCAATTCTGGCACGCCCAGCCTGATGGCGTCTTCCTCTGGCATCAACACTTCAATGCCCTTTTCAGAGATCCATTTAATTAAATCCATTGCAATCGCCGGGATATCGGGTTTTCCAAGGTTGGGAACGATTGTTATAGTATCTATTTTTTTGTTAGCCGAGTAGCCCATAAAACACCTATTTTGCATTATAATAAATGCCTTCATTGTAATAAACGCCTTATATTATAAGGCTTGATGTGCTTCATCTACAACGGTATCAATAACTTCTGACATATTCAAACCAGCGCTTCTTGCACTATCGAATGATAAATACATGAAGAATTCGATATTTCCCTCGGGACCTTTGATGGGAGAGTACGTAAGTCCCTTAACAGCCATCCCCTTTTCTTCATAGAAGAACCATAACCGATGTAATATATCCTTATGTACCTGTGGATCTTTAACTACGCCTTTTTTCCCTACACGTTCCTTACCAGCTTCAAATTGGGGTTTTATCAAGGCGATAACCTCACCATCGGATTTTAATAACCCTACCACACTATCGTGGATTTTTTCGAGCGATATAAACGAGACATCAATGGTGATTAAGTCCGCGAGCTGCGGTAGATCCTCTGGTGTAACGTACCGTATATTTGTGCGCTCCATTACGAAAACCCGGGGATCCTGTCGCAATGACCATGCAAGCTGCCCATAGCCAACATCGATGGCAACGACCGCCTTCGCCCCATGCCTGAGCAGGTAATCAGTAAATCCTCCTGTCGATGCGCCAACATCGATGGCAAATTTTCCTTCAGGGTTTACTCCGAACGTATGAAGAGCCTTCTCGAGCTTGATCCCGCCCCGGGACACATAGGATGCTTCCTCGAGAATGGTGATATGGCTGTGCTCATCGATAAGGCTCGATGCTTTTACAACCGGCCTGCCATCGGCGAACACCCTTCCTCCGTTTATAAGACGCTGTGCCTGCTCCCGACTCGGCGCAAGCCCGGCTTCCACAATAGATATATCTGCTCGCTTTTTTACCATATTCTTACCACAGCATAGACGCTTAAAAGGGCAGGTATATACCTGCCCTCTCATTATTGTCATCTAAATAACGTATCGTACACAAACATGGTTTAGCGATCGAGAGATCACTAAACATCTTTTGCTATGAAAAGGCTAACGTGCGTTTTCACACCGTCCTTCTTCCCACTGCCTTGGCCCGCTTTTTACCGCTGCTGATCTCGTCCAGCTTTCGATTGATACTGTACGCGATGCCGTTCGCATCAAGACCGACTTCGGCAAGAAGGCGCTTCATCGATCCGTGGGATATAAACCTATCTGGAAGTCCCAACCTTTGTACCGGAGCTGTCACTCCAAGCTCTGATATCGTCTCCAAAACGGCAGAACCAAACCCCCCGACAAGCGAGTTTTCTTCAACCGTTACCACTAGTCTATGATTCCCGGTGGCCCAGGCCACTATCTCTTCGTCGAGTGGTTTTATAAACCGCATATTAGCAACTGATGCGGATATTCCTCGCTCACCAAGTATCTTTGCCGCATCAAGCGCCGATTTCACCATCCTGCCGATGGCGAGTAGACAGACATCGCTCCCCTCTAGCAGTATCTCGCCCTTCCCTATCTGGAGCATGCGGTAGCTTTCTGATAGCTCGATCCCGAGGCCTCGATCTCTGGGATAGCGCAACGCTACCGGTCCTCCGATCTCCGTAGCGGTGTACAGCATATGCTGGAGTTCATTCTCATCCTTGGGAGCCATTATCATTAAGCCGGGAATACTTCTCAAATACGAGAGGTCAAAGGCCCCATGGTGTGTCGGCCCATCCTCCCCAACAATGCCTGCCCTGTCAATTGCGAAGACTACCGGTAGCTCCTGCAGGCTCACATCCTGCATTATTTGATCCAGTGAGCGTTGTAGGAACGTCGAGTAGATCGCCACAACCGGTAAGTACCCCTGTATCGCCAGGCCAGCTGCAAACGTAACCGCATGCGGTTCTGCTATGCCCACATCGTAAAACCTATCCGGATATACCTCTTGGAACTTATTTAGCCCAGTTCCGCTGGTCATCGCAGCCGTTATCGCAATTATCTTCTCGTTTCTTCCTGCCAGCTTTACCAGGGCTTCTCCAAATACTTCAGTATACGTTGGCACATTATTAAATGATTTCGGCTCACCAGTTCTCTTTACAAATGGTGCTGTTCCGTGCCATTTCTCGGGACACTCAACGGCCGGTGTATAGCCAAGGCCCTTCTTAGTTACCACGTGTACAAGAACCGGTCCTTCAACCTGCTTGGCCAGCATGAGGTTCTTCTCGATCTCCTTCACATCGTGCCCATCCATCGGACCGATATAGGTAAAGCCCAGCTCTTCAAAGAGCATTCCCGGTACAAGGAGAGCTTTTACGCTCTCCTTGATATGCATGCCGATATCATATACCAGCTCACCTATTGCGGGAATCTTCTTTATACGCTTTTCGACTTCTTTACGTAGCTTAGTATGTACTGGATCTAATCGTAACTGCGATAGGTAGCTCGACATTGCACCGACGTTGCTTGAGATGGACATCTCGTTATCATTTAGGATAACAATAAGCTTCGTGCCGAGATGACCAGCCTGATTTAAGGCCTCGTAGGCTATCCCGCCCGTTAGCGATCCATCACCGATTACGATGATAACGTGCTCATCGCCACCTGCTTTATCCCGCGCTTCCGCAATACCTAAAGCAACGCTTATGGAGTTGCTCGCGTGTCCGCTATCAAATATATCGTGTGCGCTCTCCGATTTCTTGGGAAAACCTGATAACCCTCCGTATTGCCTGAGCGTCGTAAATGTCTCGTTTCGACCTGTTATCAGCTTATGGACATAACACTGGTGGCCGACATCCCATATTATTTTATCCGTGGGGCTCTCCATTACACGATGGAGAGCCAAGGTTAACTCCACCGCACCTAAATTTGATGCAAGGTGCCCACCCGTCTCAGATATGGTTTCGACCAGCCTTGTCCGTATCTCATCCGCCAGCTGGGCAAGCTGACCATGTGATAAACGCTTTACATCTTTCGGGCTCGCAATCGTGTTTAGTATTTTGTAGTCCATAACACCCTTCTTTTACCCTAATTGCTGAGGTTACCAACTAGTGAGCGATGCTCGCTGAATATTTTCATTGACCAATGCTCTCTGTGTCTAAAGCGCTATCAATATCACCTAATAGTTTATAGGATAGCGCTTTATGCCGCACGCTTCCATAGTACTTTTTAGAATAGTTCTAAACTTGACGTTCGTAAACAAAATCAGCGAGTTCATTAAGAGCGCCTACCCTCTTACTAATGCCATGCAGTGCGTCCTTTGCACGATCCACCGTGACCTTCGCCATCTCCCGCGCCTTTTCAAGACCATGAAGACCGGGATATGTCGCCTTCCCCTGCCTCGCATCGCTTCCCACCATTTTACCCAGAACGGCCGTATCGCCCGTTACGTCTAGAATATCATCGGTTATTTGAAACGCTAATCCTAAATATTCCGCATACTTGGTTAATAAATCAAGCTCTCTTAATGACGCTCCTGCAAGTATGGCTCCCGACCGCACGGATGCCTTTATGAGCTCGCCGGTCTTCTTTTTATGTATGAACTCAAGCGTACTGGTATCTATCGTTTTTCCTTCGGACGTTATATCCACGACCTGACCACCGACCATGCCCGTAACCCCGGATGCAGCGGCCAGTTCACGGATAACCCACACGATATTATTCGGATCGTCGGCCTTCTGTTCACTCGATATTAAACGAAATGCCTCTGAGTACAGCGCATCTCCAGCCAATATCGCTATATCTTCTCCGAATACCTTATGGCATGTCGGCCGGCCTCTTCTTAAATCATCATTATCTATCGAGGGGAGATCATCGTGGATAAGTGAATAGGTATGAACGTATTCAACAGCGCACGCTGTCGCGCTGACGTACTCTGGCTCTCGACCAAGAAGCCTTGCAGCTTCGATAACCAGTATGCCCCTGAATCGTTTACCGCCAGAAAACAGGCTATGCGCCATAGCCTGATAAATCACTTCCGGATAACGCGCTTCTGGAAAGTATTTCTTTAGGCTCTCTTCGATAAAAAGCCTCGTATCTTCCGGATATCTAGCTAACAACTATATCCTCTCCTGGGAGCTCGCTATCGGCCTGCGACGCCCAGGCAGTATAATCGATCTGCTGGTTACAGACCGTTGCGAGCTGGATGCTTTCTTCGAGCAGCTCCAGCGAATCTTCAAGGCTTATTTCTTTCTTCCTCAGCATATCGGCA
>DASQQM010000366.1:0-5333 GCA_035643475.1 Anaerolineae bacterium
TGCATGCCTAATTATTAAGGCTCGTAAGTGGTGCTGGTATGCGCCCACCTCGGCGCACGAAGTCTTTAGAAGAGAAGCGGCTGACTGGCATAACCGGTGCGCTCCCCAGCAAGTCGCCAAAGATGACGCTCTCACCTGCTCCCTTGCCCGGGGCGGGGATCAGCCTCACCCCCGCTGCCTTGTGGTTAATAACTGCAATTGCCATCTGGTCGGCGATGATCCCGGCGATCGTCTCAACCTGGGTATCGCCGGGGATAACGATCATGTCGAGGCCGACCGAGCAGACCGCCGTCATCGCCTCTAGCTTCTCGATGCTCAGGGCACCTACTGCAGCAGCTTCCGCCATTGCCGAGTCCTCGCTTACGGGGATAAATGCGCCTGAGAGCCCACCTGTCGATGAGGTTGCCATCGCGCCGCCTTTCTTAACGGCATCGTTAAGGAGCGCGAGCGCCGCCGTCGACCCCGGTGCGCCACAGCGCTCGATGCCCATCACCTCGATAATCCGGGCAACGCTATCGCCAGGCGTCGGGGTCGGTGCGAGTGAGAGATCCACCACCCCCGGTGTTGCATTGAGGAGCGCCGCGGACTCCCTTCCGATGAGCTCGCCCATTCTGGTTATCTTAAATGCAGTCTGCTTTATAATCTCCGAAACCTTCATGAGGTCAGCGTCCGGGTACTTCTCGAGGGTTGCCCGGACGACCCCCGGCCCACTTATCCCGACGTTGATCACCCGATCGGGCTCGCCAAAGCCGTGGTACGCCCCAGCCATGAATGGGTTGTCCTCCGGGATGTTTGCGAACACAACGAGCTTCCCGCAGCCGATACCGTCCCGATCCCTGGTCAGCTCAGCGGTCTCCTTAATGGCCTCAGCCATCTTTAACACTGCATCCATATTTATCCCGGCTTTGCTCGAGGCGACGTTAACCGACGAGCAGAGCCGCTCCGTCCGCGAGAGTGCCCGTGGGATCGAATCGATAAGGCGGGTATCGCCAGGGGTCTCCCCCTTATGGACGAGCGCAGAGAACCCGCCGATAAAGTCGATGCCAATCTCCTTTGCGGTCTTGTCGAGCACCTCGGCGACCGGCACATAATCCTCTAAATCACTCGCCTCTGCGATCACCGATATAGCGGAGACGGCGACCCTTTTATTTACGATCGGAATACTGTACTTTTTCTGTAGTGACTCGGCAACCCCGACGAGGTTTCCCGCAGATTCGGTAACCTTTTGGTAAATCTTATGCAGTAGCCTATCTCCATCGGTATCGATGCAATCGCGCAAGCTAAGGCCCATTGTAACCGTTCGTATATCGAGCCTCTGCTCCTGGATCATCTCGATAGTCTCTTTTATTTCTTCTGGGTTGATTAGCATCCTTTTGCCTCCTACAGCCTGTGCATATAACGGAAAATATCCTCATGCTGGACCGTAACTTTTACGCCGAGTTTCTCCGCGACGCTATCTAGTTTATCCTGCAGAATGGGGATGGAGATAGCATCCTCATCAATGGTCACCAGCATTACCATGGTGAAGAAGTCCTGCATGATCGTTTGGCTGATATCCTCGATATTGACGTTATTTTCGGCAAGCACTCGGCTTACGCCGGCAACGATGCCGACGCGGTCCTTGCCGAGGACGGTCACAATCGCCCTACTCTTCATATATTCCTCCTCAAAATCTGCCAGCGGGAAAGTGCCTGAAAGCCAGTATCAGTAGCCGAATTGCTATGTACCGGGAAATCATGGGATTGGTGCAGCTGCTCGTCTTCCACGTTGCCTTGATGCCGCGCTCTAGCTTTAGTTCCCGTTGCAGTACTGGTTCGTCTGCTATTGCTGTTTGGCTGTTCTTAAGTATAGAACACTTTGGTTTACCGGGAAATATTGCAACCCTGCGCAGTGGTTCGCTGGTCTTCACAAGCTTCATTTTAAACCCGCGGCGTTATATGATTATCTCGGTGAGATAAATGGTTGATATAGTCGAGATCGCAATCGGCGATGTAGTGAAGTTAAAAAAGCAACACCCCTGTGGCGCAAACGAGTGGGAAGTAACGAAGCTCGGGATGGATATCGGGCTTCAATGTTTAGGCTGCGGGCGTAAGGTCCGCTTGATGAGGTATGATTTCGATCGCAGATTTAGGGGATATATAAGGCGCCGGAGTGAGCAGGGGGATAGAGAACCGGGCCCGGGTGGGCGCTAGCGTATGGAAGTAGGTATAATAGGTCTTCCCAACGCGGGAAAATCAACAGTCTTTAACGCGATAACCAGGGCGGGTGCCGAAGTTGCCGGATACCCGTTTACCACCATCGAATCGAATATGGGGATAGCCGCTGTTCCTGATGAGCGGCTCTACAAGGTTGCCAAAGCGGTCGGCTGCAAGAAGACTATACCGGCAACGGTGAAATTTATTGACATCGCTGGTCTTGTTCGCGGTGCGAGTCGCGGCGAGGGCCTTGGCAATCAATTCCTGGGATATATCCGAAACGTCGATGCCATCGTTCACGTGGTGCGCTGCTTTTCCGACGAGAACATTCCGCACGTCTACGGAGCAGTCGATCCGAAGGAGGATATCGAGACGATAAACCTCGAGCTCGCGCTCGCGGATATCGCAACGGTGGAGAGGCTGATCGATAGGGCTCAGGGCAGGGCTAAATCAGGCGATAAGGGAGCCAAGTCCACCCTGGCAACCCTTGCAAAGGTGAAATCCGCCCTGCAGGAGGGCACCCCCGCACGGCTTCTAGGACTATCAGAAGATGAGCGGGCGACCCTTGCCGGGGCGGGGTTGTTAACCGATAAGCCGGTGATCTACGTCGCAAATGTGTCGGAGGACTTCTCCGAAGCGGACAGAGCATGCTCTAATACGATCGCCTCAATAGCGGAGGCCGAGGGGGCGGATGCGGTCGAGGTATCCGCGAAGGTGGAGTCGGAGATTGCCGAGCTCCCAAAGGAGGAGGCCGAAGAATTTATCAGGGATCTGGGCCTCGATGAGCCGGGCCTCAACAAGGTTGTACGGGCGGCGTTTCACCTATTAAATCTCATCACCTTCTTTACTACCGAATCGGGCGAGTGTCGGGCCTGGCAGATCAAAAGGGGCACCAAGGCGCCGCAGGCGGCCGGTAAGATCCACACCGATATGGAGCGCGGTTTTATAAAAGCTGAGGTTATTAACTGGGCTAATCTGCTCGAGGAGGGCTCGTTTCATTCGGCCCGCGAGCATGGCCACATACGCCTTGAGGGCAAGGATTACATCGTCCAAGACGGCGATGTGATACTGTTTCGATTTGCGGTATAGCCATAGTTTAGACTAGATAACATTTAGTGGAGCATTGCTTCTAATAATATGCCAGCTCAAGAGTTACTCCTACCTGCACTTGGAGACTTTAATGATTACTTGCCTTTTGACCCCTCATAAAAGCTACTAAAACAATTCATTTATTTTATTCTTTAGTAGGTCAAAGGTCTTAACTGTCCACTCTTCGTGTATCCTATTCTCATCCTCTGCAAGGAGGTAGATGCCTCCGTCACGCCCCCCTACAGGCTTTGCAGGTTGGTCGTCCAAGAATATGTACTTGTCATCGTATAGGGTACCGGGCTCTCCGTAGAGGATAACTATCGTTTCACCTTGTTGTGCTCTATCCTTGACGGTTCTTATGCCTGTACCCCCGCGTCCTCCCCCATTAGCAGTCTTTATCGTCTCCATAGCGGCATCCAGCACCGGGTGGAAGCGAGCTTCTTTTGGGGTAAGAATGTGCTCTTTCTTATCTTTGTAGATTACTATGCGCTCGAGCCTGGCCCCTTTACCCCTATCTTCCGTGCTGGCCGGGGGGCTCTTCCTCGCCTGCTTATGCTTTATGGTGTCGAGCTTTAAGCTAAGGTAATAACCGCTAAATACTAAGATAAAAACAATGAGTACGAGGGTCACGAATCGGAATGCTTTCACTGTTCAGCTCCTGACTATATATCGTAAAATCAATATATTGATTTTACAAGTCTACACCTAGCCCTATACATATCAAGCTATTATATAGCTAGGTGTAGAATCTGCTATCAAGTCTTCCCTAATTGTACATCACCCTCACTCTTTCCGCTCACCAAATACCTTGCAAAATAGGAGGTTTGCCTTCTTGATCCTACCCCATTTTTACTAACACCCATGACCCATTCCATAAAAATCTTTCGAGAAAGTTCGCGAAACGTTGAGTAACCAAGCGCTTTCTGGCATAATTATACATTAGCACAATTACGCAGTTACATAACTATTAGGAGGAGATCTGTTTTGAAGGTATTCAGGGGTATATGTGCCGCCTTTTTGGTGGTGCTGATGAGCACGGCATCGACGGCGCATGCTTCAAGCTGGCCAATGTTCCAGTACGATGCCCAGCATACCGGTTTTAGCCCGGATGAACGCATCCGGCCACCGCTTGAGCACAGCTGGACAAAGTGGCCGGAAGAAATGTACGACGAGGGGAGAACCAGACCGGTGGTTGCGGACGGTGTCGTCTATGTGGGCCAGGTCTGGCACCTGTATAACTTTGGTGACTACGTGGGAACACGTGGGCAATTGCAGGCGATATCGCTTTCAACCGGGGTGCCAATGTGGGCCGTGAAGGACCTGCTGGTTTGCAGTACGCCAATGCTCTCCAACGGGCGCATCTACTTCGGAACGCAGGACGGCAAATTCTACGCACTAAGTGCGACGGACGGGAGCGTGATTTGGAGCTTTGATGCCGGTAGCCTCCCGACAGCGCCAACCATGCTTGGCGACTATATCTACTTCGGGACATTTGATGGGAGGCTCTACGCCCTCAACGCCGGAACGGGTGAACAACGATGGATGCTAGAGCGGCCTCCTAATAGCTTGTCAGCACCGGCAATAGCTAATAACACCCTGTTTGTCGGCGGTAGTGAGTTGCTTGCGGTAGACCCATCAACAGGCGATGTGAAATGGTCATTTAGGGATAGCTTGGGGCCATGCTCTGCGCCCGTCGTAAAGGGCGGGTCCGTCTTCGTGTCTTGCCCCTATACGCTCTACTGCTTGAATTCGGGGGATGGGAGCATCAGATGGTCTTACTTTACGGCAGATTACCACGGGGATATGGTAACGCCATCGGTTTCTGATAGTACGCTCTACTGGGGCACCGTTACCGCCATCGATCCGGCCACTGGTCAGGTCAAGTGGACTTTTGACTCCCAAAACGACATCCTTAGCTCTTCGGTTGCCATAGCGAATGGGTATGTCTTCGTGGGCTCGAGCCACGATACCGGTGGCGTGTTTGACCACTCGGATGGCCGCCTCTATGTCCTAAGAGAAGATACCGGGGAGCTGGTATGGCAGTACTTG
>DASQQM010000367.1:0-2900 GCA_035643475.1 Anaerolineae bacterium
CGATACCGCCACTATTGACCGTCCCCACTAAGATGATCGATGCCAACACCACCAACACCCCGCCTGCAATCACAAAGTGCTTCAGGCGGATGGTACCTGCCCGTGTCCTTGTGAATATATAGACCGTTAAAATAGCCAGGAATAAAAGGCCAGTTTTTGAGAAAGCTAAGAGGATACCTCCTACCTGGAGGGTAGCCAGGCCGGTTATAAACCACCGTTCCCTGTGCCCAGCGGTGATGCTTCGCAAATACAAAGTCGGCGCAAGGGCCATCAACGCATAGATGGCAAGGCCATTTGGATACTCCAGACACGAAGACGCAACGATTACACCATCCACTGCCATCGACCAGGGATATATCTGAAGGAGAGCCCCAATGATACCCGTGAGGGAGACTAGGGCTCCCATAATGGCAAATCCCAGGAGCCAAAACTCAACACCGGGTTTGTGCTTGTACACCGTCCCCTGCCAGGTACGAGAAAACAGAAGCTGGAATAAGGCGAAGGCGATGTAGATGAAGATATTCGATACAGAGAGGATGGGTGCCGCAGACCAGAGGCTTGAGGAGATTGAAACAACCGCGAGCAGAACCACCCATATGGTAATAGATCCTATCCCCTGCCCCACCCCGTTCAGTCCCCACCTGGTGAAAGCGATTATAAATAAAACAGCGACAAGCATAAATATGGTATGCTGGTAGACCGGATAATATGTACCGCGAAGAAGCGAAGAGGCTATAAGGATCGCCGCTAATCCTAATGAGATAAATGTCATGGGACTCTTTCCTTTATCAACTATGAGTATCACCCCAACCCCAGCCCTCCCCCCTCAAGGGGGAGGGGATATAAGTGCGCCCGATAAATCGGGCATCTACATTGGGACTGCAGCACCGCAGCACTGGGTAACTCTTCCCACATTTCCTGCCCTCACTCCAACTCACCCATTCACCTATTCACTGACTCACCGACTCACCAACTCACCCACTATGAACTAAATACCGCTCGTAAACTGTATTAAAATACGCTTGATTATTTACCCACCACAGCTTACTCTATAGATAGAGTACTCAAAAGTAATCATATATCCAAGAGCCCCAACTCCAAAGAAACCTAACGAATTCGGGAACCCTTTTTAAAGTCTCAGCGTCTAAGGCAGTAGACAGAATATATGGCTTAACTACACTAGGCTGGAGGATGATTTGAAAAGCCGTCCTGTAAAGAGATACCTTTCATTAATAGCAATCATTATATTTTCTTGCCTTGCCATATTCTCCCCCGACTTAATGGGTTCACCTGATGTGGCACTTGCCGGAATCTTTAGAGATGATATGCTCCTCTTGAAAAGTGAAGCCGCTCGACAAGATTTCGGTGGCCCCGGTATGGCCCCATCGAATCACCCCGAGAGGAAAGATATTGGCACCGTTGTTTCATCGAGCGATCCGACGAACCCGGTAAAAACTATCATCACCACAGACAAGAATATAAAGATGTCGGTTATCCCCGGAATTAAGGGTTATTACCGCGCGCAAGGGTGGATACCGGTGCAATTCATCCTAGAGAACTCTGGACCAGCGGTTAATGGCCATATTGAGGTGATCATAAATGGGCCCGAGGGTAACCTTCCATTTATCATCCACCGGAAAAGGCTAGATCTTCCCACAGGTGCACGGAAAAGAGCCGAGTTAACCGTACTGATCGAGCAACCATCCTTTAAGGTGCGCTACGTGTCAAAGGATAAGACACTACTTCAGACCTCTTTAAATCTCCGCTGGGCTGAGCCGAACTTAAATATCGTCGGGGTATTGACGGGTGAGGACTCCAACATGACCTTCTTCAAAGATGTCGTCTCTGCTAAGAAGGGCTCACAGCTGGCGGTCTTTAATGACCCGGCAGACCTCCCCGAAAACGACCTCGGACTTAGCTCCCTAGATGTCCTTATCATAAACGGCATTTCCACCCAGGACTTAGCAACCGGGCGGAAGAAAGCCATTCTTAATTGGTTGCGAGATGGAGGAACCCTTATAGTTGGCGGTGGCCCAGATGCCGCAAAGGTAATCAGCGGTCTTCCTAGTAATATTATCCCGGTTAAAATAGGTGCGAGCGAGGCCCTTCAGAATCTTCCTCCTTCACTAAACTTGACGAACGGTTATACAGGCAGGGGTCCGTATATATATTCAGCCGTTAAAAGGTACCAGGGTAAAATTATCCTCGGCGATAGTAAGGCGCCTTATGCTATCAGTAAAGATGTAGGGAAGGGTCGCGTAATATGGTTGGCGTTCGACCTAGGTGCACGGCCGTTTTCAGAATGGCGCGGAAACGATAAATTCTGGAATAGAATTATATCGTACCGTGCTAATAATAGACAAGGTATCAATAACCCATATAACCCGTGGTACGGACCGCTAAGCGGGTTACTATTTAATATCCCCGCGTTAAAAGCTCCTCCACTATCGATGGTACTGGCCTTTCTCTTCTTGTACCTAATATTAATAAGTCCGCTTAACTATTTTGTTCTGAAAAAGTTCGATAAGCGCGAGTGGGCCTGGATAACCATACCGGTATTTATCGCAATATTCGGCGTAAGTAGCTACTGGTACGCCTATATCAAAAAGGGCGGCGATGTCATTATAAACCAGATCGGCGTTATCGAGGCTTCCCCCAATGAAGCGGACGCAAAGATATATAATCTCTTCGGTATATTTTCGCCTGGGAAGCGAAGCTATGATATTAAAATCCCAAAAGACATGTTTGGATCGCCGACGCCGGGAAATTACTATGGTGGCCCCATGGTGGCGCTTGATCCCGCAATCATGAATCAGGAAAGCCAAGCCGAGATAAGCGACTTTAGCATTGCTGCCTGGACAATGAGAAGCTTCCTTACGACTGGCAGGATAGAGTTAAAG
>DASQQM010000368.1:0-6932 GCA_035643475.1 Anaerolineae bacterium
TTTATCCCGTGCCGATCTTATATAAGCATTGAGGTCATCTCCGATAACCTCTGCCATGCAGGTCGTAAAAACGGCGAGCATCTTAGGACTGTAAAGGGTGTATGCGTTTTCAAGGCCCTCGAGCATGTTGTTCATGCCGCCGAAGACGGCCGCATCCTCGGTCATAGACGTCGAAACTGCTGTGCTTGGCTCCTTGAAGTGCCTGGCCAGATGGCTTCTAAAGTACGCGGCACAGCCCTGCGCACCTTGAACAAAGGGCAGCGTACCCTCAAAACCGCCTGAGCACAGGAGTGCGCCAAGAGGTTGGCATGCTTTTACGGGATTAATCTTTATGTGCTTGCGGGCAAAATTCAGTTCCCTGTACTCTTCGGTCTTTGTCCACTCCGCTACCTCTCTAACTTTCTCGTCGGTAGCCATACCTTCGAACTGCTTTTTATTCTCGAATTGCTCAATATATTCCGGTCGCTTGAATAACTCGTTATGATCCATTACTTTCATCGTCTCTCACCTACCTTTTTCTCTGGATTAAATCCCATGTGGGGTTGTTTACCGTCATATCCATATCTCGTGCGAATACCGGGAAACCATCAAAACCGTGATACGGCCCTGAGTAATCCCAGGAATGCATCTGCCTAAAAGGCACTCCCATCTTGTGGTAGTTATATTTCTCCTTTATGCCTGCGCCGATCATGTCGGGCCTAAGGCGATAGGTAAACTCCTCCAACTCATATGAGGTGGCATCGTCCATGATCACCGCGCCTTCCGGCATTACCGGGTATGTCCTCTTATAGTCATCGTTGTGCCCGAACTCATAGCCGGTACCCACGATCTCCATACCAAGGTCTTCGTAGGCGCCGACGGTGTGCCGTGGCCTGAGGCCACCGACAAAGAGCAGCACTGTCTTGCCCTCGAGCTTCGGCCTATACTCCTCGATTACCGCATCCATCATTGGCCTATACTTCTCGATCACCTTCTCCGCGTTCTCCTGGATCTTCTCATCAAATTGCGCGGCGATCTTGCGTATACTCTCATAAATTTTCGTGGGGCCGAAGAAGTTGAACTCAAGCCATGGTATCCCGTACTCTTCTTCCATGTGCCTGCAGATGTAGTTCATGGAGCGGTAGCAGTGGATGAGATTGAGTTTCGCTTTTGAAGCTATCTTCATCTCGTTAACAGACGCATCGCCCGTCCACTGGGCAATCACTCGCAACCCCATCTCTTCAAGGATCTTTCTCGAGGACCAGCCATCGCCACCGATATTGTAATCGCCGATGAGATTCACGTCGTAGGGCGTCTCACCCTCAAGTGTGCCGCCCCTACCCAGTACATGATCCCTGATGGTGTCATTTGCGATGTGATGACCGAGCGACTGGCTCACACCTCTAAATCCCTCGCATCGTACCGGCACGACCGGTATGTCGAGGTCCTCTGATACGTTCCTCGCTACTGCCTCTATGTCATCCCCGATAAGGCCGACCGGGCACTCGGAAAGTATCCCTATTCCATTTGCAAGGGGGAACAATTCTTTAAGCTCACGCATTGCGGCATCCAGGCTTTTGTCACCGCCGTACACGATGTCCCTCTCCTGGAAGTCGGTTGTTATATGCATCGTGCCGAAGGTATCTATACCCGTCTGGCCGTTGTAATAATTTCTCCTTGCCCACCAGCTATACTGACCGCACCCGACCGGGCCGTGGCTAATGGTGATCTGGTCCTTTACGGGGCCCCAGACAACACCCTTTGCTCCGGCGAAGGCTCAGCCACGTACAGTCATCACACCAGGTCTCGATTTTATGTTGGACTTAACCTGGCAGCTGGAACATGAGCCTGCTGGATCGTTAGGCTTGACGTGCTTTTCCCTGAATTTGCGCGCCTTTTCGGGATACGCATCCAACACCTCGTGTATCAGCTTTTGAGTCCGCTCTATCTTCGGGCTCAAGCGCTCTCCAGTTTTACTCATACTACTACCGCCTCCTCCTCAGCATCGATTACTCCGAAGTCCATCATCAACTGCTCCAGTTCATCCATGCTCATCGGCGTGGGTATGGTGAGGTTTCTGTTCTCGGCTATCTTCTTAGCGAGCGCCCTGTACTCATCCGCCTGCTGGTGCTCAGGGGAGTATTCGATGACGGTCATCCTGCGAAGCTCGGCCCTCTGGACCTGGTTATCCCTCGGCACAAAATGGATCATCTGCGTATTGAGCCTTCTTGCAAGCTCAGAAATTAACTCATATTCCTTATCCGTCTTGCGGCTGTTGCAGATAAGGCCGCCGAGGCGAACACCGCCACTCTGCGCATACTTGAGGATACCTCTTGATATGTTATTTGCCGCATACATCGCCATCATCTCACCCGAGGTAACGATATAGATCTCCTTTGCCTTTCCCTCGCGGATCGGCATTGCAAAACCCCCGCACACAACGTCGCCGAGGACGTCGTAGAATACGAAGTCGAGATCGTCGGTGTAGGCGCCGTTCTCTTCAAGGAAGTTAATAGCGGTGATAACGCCACGCCCCGCACACCCAACACCGGGCTCAGGACCGCCGGATTCTGCGCATTTAATCCCCTTGAATCCGTCAAGAAGAACTTCTTCGATCTCAAGGTCTTCGACAGAACCGCGCTCTCTTGCAAGATCCATTACGGTCGTCTGTGCTTTGGCATGGAGAACTAGCCTCGTTGCATCCGCCTTCGGATCACAGCCCACGATCATGCAGTTATAGCCCGCCTCTGCAAGGCCAACAACCGTATTCTGTGAGGTCGTCGACTTGCCGATTCCACCCTTTCCATAAATTGCTATCTGTCGCATAAGTAAATCCCTCCTTTTTATTTAAGGGTCCAGAGGCCAGGGTCCTGGGTCCAGGGATTCTGGCTCTGGACGCTCTCCTTGACATTCCCCTATGTTTTTCAATCATAGGTTTTTCATGTGGAGTTATCGTTGGACAGGGGGATAAAGTATTTCGGTAGGGCGTTGTACGGGGGTATAAATTAGCTCGTGGCCAGTAGGTCGTAGAGAGGGATTTGATGTTTTGTGGTAAGTGGAAGTAGCAGAGGAAAGCTCACTCAGGTAACTTTTATTAAAGTTTTCTTGCGGTAGATCTTCAGTCGATACCAACCTTGTCTAATATCGTAAAAATCTCCGCCGATTCTTATTGTCTCAGTTACGGAGCGGTAAAGTCCTCCAAAGATATTTATCGCTTCAGCGGTAGGGGTAAAAAGGCCGTTGCGTACCATCGCTGGTAGTTCACCGGGGAATATGATCGAAATTACCCCGATGATGCTGGGTATATTAGCCACCAGGGCAGAAGATATCCATGCGTAGTAGGCTAGGTCCTTTCTGTGTCTCATTACCAACCATATAATTAAAGCAAGGGTTAAGGCCACAAGGGCCCCTACGTCCTCTATGGCATAATTAACTACTGGTAATTGCTTGGATTGCTTGCTATGCAAACATTATTTCCATAATTACCTGCGTCTAAATACCACCTGGTCATCCTCACATGCTTATAATAAGTCAACTTAATAAGCTCCAGTTGCTGCGTGCTGCATATGTAAGCTTTGCAAGGCGCGCGCACTTAGAACCCCGTTAGTGCCCTACAACGCACTTATGCCGTCCTGCGCCTCCTGCGATTCTCTTCCTCTATGTAAGCCTCTTCCCTGCTCATCCTGCCAGACCCGGCCCAGCCACCCAGCAACGATGTTACCAGGCTTAGAAGCGAGCCCAGCAAGAAAAACCCAGCGGCTCTAAACACCAAGTTGGCCCCAGCTTGGATTTCAGATGGAGTGAAGCTCACAGTGGCTGTAGTAACACTAACTATTGCGTTAATGGTAATTCCCCAAAGAATTATCGCAAGCAGTAACGCAGATACGCCAAGCAGAATTCCGATTGCCGTAGAAAATGCCCATTCTATGAAGCCATGCCACAGACCATCTTCAGAGAATCTAGCACGCGCAAGCACCGCCGTAACATAGCTACCGACAAAGAAGGATATCAGTACGCTCACCAGCGTCCATATACCGATGCCGATAGTGATTCTGCTTAACGCCGTTAAGGATGTTATAGCTGCCGTTCCAAAGCCCATGAGAATGCCTGCACCGATCAGCACAGATTCGATCGAGATTATAACAACCGTACCAGCCAAAACGCTTCCCCAGCTAACACGGCCTAACCAACTTGGGACAAGACCGCTTCTGCCTAGCGGGGCTACCCTTGTGACCGCTTCTTCTTCCTCGTACATTGACCTTCCTCCCCACTTTTCAGTTCTTCTATTAAATTTACCCAGGAATAGAGTATTCCTGATGCAGATTTGATCGGGTAACTAAGCGGTCAAGATCATAGCGAGAGCCCATATGCTTCGGTTCACTAAATATGGTAGCCATCGTCTTGCCTCGATGTGGGGCATGCGGGGTATCTAGCAGGAATTTGGGATAGGCGTGTGCCTCAAGGAGGGGTAAAAACCAGAGTCTGGCAATAAAGATCCTGCCCTATAGGTTGACGGTAACGCTACGTAATCCGTCGGATAAAACTAACCAGATTCATTTCTTCAAATCCGCATACGCTATAGAACTGCAGGGCAGGTAGATTAGTTTTATCCGCCATAAGGGTCAACCTTTTAAGTCCCTTATTCCTTGCGATCACTACAAGCTCTCCCATTATATTCCTGCCAATGCCCTGGCGCCTGAATTGCGGCTTCACGTAAACATCCTCGATCCTACCGCACCAGCCACCTTCGGCAGTACTAATGGAAAGATGCAGGGCAATCATACCGGCGGTCTCTTCACCAACCTTAACTACGTATATCGTGGCGTGCTCCGGGGTGTCTAAGATCAGCTCAAGCGCCACCGCCTGGCGCTCATGGTCAGGCCGGAAATCAGCCTCCAGCTTGAAAAGCTCGCTGAGAAAACCCAGGAGGGTTGGGATATCCTCTTTGGTCGCTTCTACCAGTCTAATAATGTGATCCATATTCCCTCTCCTAAAGTAGCTGTTAGCCGTCGATTATTACCATCCGTAGACTACGACTGCACAAGCGATATGAGCTGCTTAAGTTTAACGGCAATGCGGAGAACCTCGCGATCGTCTGGGTCGAGTGGGTCCAGGCCGGACAGCTCAGCGATCCGCTGAAGCCGGTAACGGATCGTATGACGATGCGTGAATAGCTTGGCCGCAGTATCATTAATATTCTCGCGGGATGCGAAAAACATCGCCAGGGTGTGGAGTAGATCGCCCTCCCGTTTCTGATCATACTCTTCAATCGTTCCCAGTGCATCGGAGTAGAACTCACGCGCCTCTTCTGGATGCGAGCGGTTAACATGAAGAAGCAATTTATAAAGGCCAAGGTCCCTAAAATTAGTAACCCCATTTGTTCGGCCGGTTGCCGTAGAAACGAGCGCTGCAGTAATAGCCTCGTTGTATGCGATGTTCACCTCCGCCGCATCATCGTGGAACGAGCTTGTGCCAATCCTGAATTTAGCTACTGGCACAATACCCTCTAATCCCTGAGCGATCCTTTCGACAGTTGATCCGATCAGACCCCGGCGACGCATCGGGTCGATACCAGCCGGTGGCACAAGCAGTATATTTACCCTCTTACCATCCAGAGCTACGAGCGAGCCAGGGAAATATGCGAGCGCAATCCTCTTTGACATGCTAAAGGCACGCTCCATGAGCTGCTCGATAGTGCACGAAGCCGCCTCTTCTACGGCATGGATCAGGTCCACAATGCACACGATAAAACCAGCTGTTAAATCGATCTGCAAAAAAGATGCCCGTCGAATGGCCTGCTGATGGGTTAGGTTTCCGCTATTTAGCAGCGTAAATAAATTCCCCATCAGCCGCATTTCAGCATCGATGGAGGCCCTCACTTTGGACATCTCGATATTCGCGGCCTCTACT
Source organism: Anaerolineae bacterium (assembly GCA_035643475.1). Taxonomy (GTDB): domain Bacteria; phylum Actinomycetota; class Aquicultoria; order Aquicultorales; family Aquicultoraceae; genus DASQQM01. The sequence continues at coordinate 5,890 of DASQQM010000368.1, forward strand.
GCCTTCTCAATTGCAAGAATTTGGGTTTCATCAACCGGTACGACATCACTCTGCTCAACGGCAAGAACCACCAGATAACCACAGTGGTCATGCCCATTATCGAGTTCAAAAGCGTACTTTTTTAAGGTGGGTTCTTTCCTCTCTGAGAGGATATAATACAGGTGAGAATTAGGCGATATATTCTGCTCAATACGATAGCGATTCGAGTCTTTGCCTAGCTGGTCAAATATTGAAGTGCTGGCATAATTACCGTGAAGCAGAGCGTGCTCCGAATTCCTATCACCCGCCTCCTTACCCCTAGGCCCCGCATCTTCGAGCCTAAACGAATCAGGTTCTAAGCTATGGGCAAGCACGTCACCCAATAGGTCCTCAATGATGATACGACAGCCGATGAGGCCTGATAATGTCTTTGCAATTGCCAGCAGGCCACCTTCACCAGATGTAACCCTACCAAACTGCTGCCTCACCGCCTCAAGCCACGTTAACTTGGCAAGTTCACGCTGGCTGAGTAGGCGGGAAACATCCATTATCACGTTTGTCCAGCGAACCTCCGCTGGCAATGAAATTATCGGGAATCGCCGTTCATTCGCCAGCTCGATAATATCAGGAGGTAGACTCTCAACGAATCTACCCAGCTTAACAACGAGCGCTCCGGCCGGGCTGTGTATTATACTCTCGACCATTTTGCATTTCTCACCGCCCGCCCCACGAACCGTAAACAGGGTTGTGAGAACCATCTCACCACCAGTCAGCCACTGGGCGATATCGGGGACTTCACCCACCGTTACCGAACCGATAACAGGCTCATCCAGCCCAGCATCTGTCAATAGCTCGGCACCACGGAAACACTTGCTTTTAAGAATCTCACCTATAGATAGCATGTATCTGCCTCTTATGATTGGAAGAAATTAGGTTGATAATTATCACCACGTACCCTTTGTTTGTAAGCATACCGTATAAGTGTTTCTTCCATATTTCTGTTGAGTAACAGCAATGTTACTTTAAAGCCGTCAGAGCTGGCCGATCAGCCCTCAGCTTTAAAT
>DASQQM010000369.1:0-4726 GCA_035643475.1 Anaerolineae bacterium
GGCCCATAATAATCACCTTTCGGATCATCCTTCGGATAATTGGCCATTATAACCGTTGGCACCTTTGCGGTAAATTTCTTGCCATCAAGCGTAGTCGGCAGTAACTGCTTGCCACCGAACGATGTGATCAGATTGTTCACCTTATCTACGTCGAGCGTAAAGCTATTCGTGCCACCATACTGAACCTTAAAGTAGGGATCACCGTGTCCTTCTATCCGGTCAGGTAGCCTGAGCTTAAAATCAACCGCGTCTTGAGCTCCTTTAAGCGATATTGGTACAGACGGCTTAAACCCATCCGTCTCGACCGCACCAAAATCCTCGATGTCCACCCTGCCGCCTTCTGGGCTGCTCAACCGTCTCATATCATCTACATCCTTGGGTGATATATTGATCGTCTTTACCTTATCAACCCGAAATACGTTGAGGAAGTTCGCCGTGGCCGCCCTGACAGGGGCAAAGCTAAACGATACGGCAAGTATGGCCGCTGCAGCTAGCGGCACCAGCACCGTTTTTAGCTTACTATGTAACATCTCAAAAACCCCCTTCTTATATAGCGGCACACCCAAGTGCTCATCCCTGGTTAAGCGCAGCCATGCCGCTTCAGTTGAAATTCCCTTACTATATAAATCCTGTGACAGGGTAGACAGGCTCAACAACGCCGCCTCATTGGCTTCTTTAAGCCACTCCAACCGGTCTCTGCACCCGTCACACGTCGCAATATGCGCCTCTATCTCCCAGCGCTTCCGGCCTGGAAGTTCACGGTCGAGGTAGGCCTGGAGCATACCTTCGTCATAGCACATTTACGTTCTCCCTCTCATACACCCGCTTAAATTTCGCCAGCGCCCGGGCCAGCACCTGGCCAACGGAGCTCTTCTTTATCCCGACTACACCGGCGATCTCGGCGTAGCTAAAACCCGAGAATTTAAGGATGAGGCAGATCCTATCTCTTTCATCAAGGCTATTGAGAGCCGTTCTCACTTCTGCGACCTCCTCATTGGGCTCTAAGAAATCCGCTTCGAAAGCCTCCCGGACTGTACCTCCGGCAGCTTCCCTTCGCTTGCGGTTCTTCTCCATTCGTAGGTAGTTATAAGCGAGATGTGTAGAGACCTTGATTAACCAGCCGGATAGGCTTGTGAACTCCTTTGGCGGTCGTTCATACAGCTTTATGAATGTCTCTTGCGCCACATCCTCTGCAATTGCACGCTCGCCAACTATAAGCATGAGGTGGCGAAGCACCATCGGGTAGTGCGCGTCAAAGAGCTCTTTAAAATCGAAATCACCTGGCGAAATTGTCTCTTTCGGGCTCCTGTTAAAAAACACCATCATCCCCATATACTGATTTCATCTATATAACACCGCCGGGCGCCAGAATGTGACACAACAGATGGCATTATTTTATCCGGCCAACTAGCTATATATGAGCGTATATTACAATCGTGCATCAAAAAGGATACAGGAGTCAGGAGCCAGAATCCAGGATGGAAAAGAAGGGCTACTATCATGCCCCCACCTGGCCGGGCTAAAGCCCAGTGCTGCAATAGATAGCGGAGTCCCTGCGTTATGATAGACGAGGAATTTACGGCTGAAATCGTCAATCAACTGGCCAGAAACACTAGCATGTAAAAATATAGTTGCACATACAGAAATGTAGATTGATTACCAAGCGAACAGCCTACCAGGCGAAAATTACGCCCCATAAATGGGGCAACTACAAGCTAAAAATATGCCCATACATGGGGTAATTGCAAGGTGGCCGAAGACAATCCTGAGACAGGCAGCAGATTAACACGCTATAGGGTAGCAAGCGCCTTCTCGATCTCATCTATATCACCCAGGTACTGGTCGTAGGTTTTTCCCCTCGCCTGGCGCTCGGCCTTCTCCATTTATTTCGCTGAGGTCGGCCTTCTCGGTTTCAGTTAAGGCGCCCTCGGCCATCGGGTAGAGCACCATATCCTCCTAGTAGATCTATCATATGCTCAATATCCCGGTGCTCATTAACCAATCTTCCAGTAACTTCCATAACATCAACCTCTCAGGCTTTTACTAAGAGCCATGAATCCCATCCCAGAACAACTCGCCGAAATTTAGCTGGCTTGGATGCCTACTTTTTGCTCTGATCGAGCACAGAATTGATGGCACGATTAACAGCCCAAATTGTGAGACCGATGATAGGCGAGAAAATGATTAGAGTAGCACCAAATACAGCTACCCAGCCCGCAGGTGAGCCAATTAGCGTATCAATCAAATCTTTACCCGGTGAAAAGATGCCTGCCAGCTGGCCGAAGATAAGAAAAATTATCAGCCCCAGCACAAAGGCTGATATAAACGTCAAAAAACCTACTTTTACCGGAGAGAGCTTCCTTACAGACATTATAAGAATCCTACACCAATCACCATATCCACGTAAATCTTCATACGCTCCCTGCTTTTTAAGGGATCCTCACATCATGGCGCTCAAATTATGACGCCTCAAAATCAACGTTACATCGGATATCCCCGGTATCGAAAGATTTGAACCAAAGGTGTCAGTTATTAATATAACTCGAATTTAAGAAGCCTCGATTCGATGGGCCCATTATAAAGAACGATGCGCCTTGAGGCCTTAAGGCCAATATGCTTGGCCAGATCAAGATTGCCGGTAAAAACATACCCCATATAACCCTTCCACCTTTTTTTGAAAACGTCGCCGATAGTTTTGTAGAGGGATTCGAGTTTCTTTTTCTCTCCCAGCCGCTCACCATATGGGGGATTCATGACGACTATCCCGTGGTTTGGTGGAGGAGTGAGCTCCCTGAAATCACTTACTGCAAAGGTAATGGGATCGCTCACCGTCGCCGCCCTCGCGTTTGTTGTGGCTGCCTCTATCGCTCTCTCCGATATGTCGGAGCCGAGTATCGCCGCTTCTATCTTGTGCTTCCTTGCCTCCTGGGCCTCCGTCATAAGAGTATCCCACAGGCCCTTATTAAAATCCAACCAGCGCTGGAACCCAAAGGTTTTGCGCAGCAGCCCCGGGGCTATATTTGCCGCCTTCAACGCCGCCTCGATAACGATCGTACCCGAGCCGCACATCGGGTCCACCAGCGGAGACATCGCGTCCCACCCGGTAAGCTCGACGATCGCAGCAGCCAGGGTCTCCTTCAGGGGAGCTTCAACGCTCACGACCCGGTACCCCCTTTTATGTAGGCTCTCCCCGGATGTATCCAGGCTTACGGTACAGCGATTACGCAGGATATGGACGTTAATTCGAAGATCAGGATTGACCGGATTAACGCTGGGGCGGCTTCCCAACTTTTCGCGTAGCTGGTCGACTATCGCATCCTTGGTTTTAAGGGCGGCGTACTTCGAGTGCTTTATGTTGGAGTCGCGTACGTTGGCATCAACCGCAATGGTCATTTTCTGGGTCAGGTACCGGCGCCAGTCAATCCGGCGCACTCCCTCATAGAGTTCCTTCTCTGAGAAGCAATTAAAATCGAGTACCGGCATGAGCACGCGGTTCGCTGTGCGTAACCACAGGTTAGCCCGGTACGCCATCTCGATATTACCTAAGAACCCGATGCCACCGGTCCCCTCGCTGATCTGCTGCGCGCCAAGTCTGTGTAGCTCGCTAGCGAGCACCGGCTCAACTCCTTTAGCTGTTGTTGCAAAAAATCGTTGACTCATCTCACTACCTTATTCCCAAGTTCAATATAAAGGCTTTGAGATAGAATCTCAAATTAGGTATTGTATGAAACATCAGCGATATTATCTCTGTCCACGTAAGAGAAATTCTTGCAATAAGACACCTGCTGATATGAGGTCGCTGCGGCTTATCTTATCATGGGTATCTTTCGGAGAGTGGTAATTGGGATCTTCTCTCCACTCCAGCCAGGCGGAATCAATTCCCGAATGCTCAAAAGCTTCAAAATCGGCGATGTCTCCTGCTTGCTTGTATGAGAGTTTAATATTGAGATCGTCTGCCAACTTGAGGAGATTATTGGCAATTGGGCCAGGCTCTGCCTTAAGGGAGCGAGCATACAACTTACTACCTACGCCCACCATATCGATATTTACCATAGCAAAAGTGGTATTTTTCTGCTCTCCACTCATGTGATAGACATAGTGCCGAGAGCCAAAATGGTGGTCCCTCGCATCTTTCCCCACCTTTTCTTCAGCCCCAAAGAAGACAAAGTGAAGCGAGTAGGGTAAATCTGTGCGGCTACTGGCAACTCTTGCTAGCTCAAGAAGCACGCCCACACCAGAGGCATTATCATTTGCGCCAGGGCCACCTCTAGAATCGATATGGGCACCGAGGATAATGCTTTTCTCATCTCTACCCGGTAGAGAGGCAACAACGTTATACGAATGTTGGCCATTGGGTAGGACAAGTTTTTGTATTGCTGCATCGTAGCCACATTCACCGAGCTTTTCTTTTACATATTCAGAGACGAGGCGCTCATTTTTGCCACCCGCAGGTCTCGGGCCGATGGTACCTGACACATACCGTATGTGGTCAAGCGCTCTATCGGCATCAAAACTTGCAGGGGCAGGATCACTATTAACGGTAGCGGTAGAATCACTGCCGGTAATGGTAGATTCACTGTTAGTGGCAGTAGATTCACTGTTGGATGAATCGCTATTGCTGAACTTCTTTACGGTCTTTGCCCGGTGTTCATTCACCGGTTGAGTCGAAGTTACGATGCCTATAAGTAGTGAAAGAGCGAAGAAAAATACGAGACCCATTTTAAAC
>DASQQM010000370.1:0-5912 GCA_035643475.1 Anaerolineae bacterium
CCTCCCCCTCGATGGGGGAGGGTTAGGGTGGGGGTGAATACCCTCATACCCACATGCTGATGGCTGACGGCTGATAGCTGTTTTGAGATTACCATGCTCCCTTTGGTCCGCTTCGCTGGGCTTCGGCTCACCGCAATGACAGGTGGCTGTATGGCGTACTTCCCCTATATCAATCTTTACTCCAATCATCACTTTGGGAATAATTAGATTACCGATTTGGCGTGCACGCCTTCTACCCGCAAACAGGACCAACCGCTAAAAACGCCGGACGATCAAGGAGGCGAACATTGAACGAGTTAAAAGGGCTGAAAGATTCGCTTATTGACGAGGTGAGGTTTAACTGTGACGTCTCCGATGCCAGATACTGGGGCTACTTTTCCATTTGCGGGCTTTTAATGAGCTTGAGAGTGCTCTACCTTACTGTAAATGACCTGGAGCCATGGGCGCAGATAGACCGGGAAGCTATCTCAAAGTGGATAACCCAAAAAGAGGCTCGGTGGGAAGAGTTAGAGGATGAGAATTTTAGAGACCTAAATATACATGGTAAAAGCTATGATCCCTTTGATGTGATTGCGATAAATCGTGTACTGAACGACGAAGGATTGGTCTATGGCGCTGGCTATGGGCTTTTTAATAAACCCAGCTTCTTCCTGGCTGATCTACACTCATACAGCAAAACTCACAGCTGTTCTGTTTATTTAGCGAAGAAGGAGTATATAAGGGATCTTTTCACATCGCCGGGAATGCTCCAGGGAAAGCAGATATTCCTAAGGCTTGAGCCTTTAAAGGTGCTTTTATGGGATAGGTTTCTGGAGCTGAAGGCAAAAAGCAGCCACAGCCTAGAATACGCATTCTTACAATACGGGTTTAGTGCTGATCAGGCCGTAGATGAAGAGTTTAAACGAAGATTTGAGGAATTGACGCGCAGGTACTCCGATATAGTTCTCTACCATGAGTTAGGCGAGGTGATGGAAGAAGTTCCTGATTGGTCAGAGATGCTGTTCGAGGTCGATACCAAAGATGCGGAATTCTTCCTAAGGGCGATAGAAGATCTAATCTCCGATGCATCTGACTACGGCCCGCTAAAGTGGACCGTAGAGAACAGGGACAAAGGGGGCCTTAGCCTTCGTATCGCATTAATTGACAGGTATAAGGCAAAGCTACATCTAGAGATTAAAGGTGCATTTGAGGAGTTCATGCGCAACGAGGACTGGGCCGTGATTGAGGAAGCGAGAAAAACAGTATACGCGAGGCTTACCTTATTAAGAGATGAGTTACTAGAGGCGTACAGGAGCAAAAGAGATAAGGACGAATTAATCAGGAAAGTAATAGAAATTCAATCGAGACTACAATAACTGCCTAATTCTAACCCAAGAGCTATATTCGATAAGTTACTCTCCGAGAATACCCTACATGTAATGCCAACGCATCCATTAACAATGTGTTGGTTATAATTTGACCGGTTTAAATCTTTGGCGACATGGGAATAATTACCGGTAATTGTGAGAGTATCCTTCTACTCAGAACACGGTAGTCGTGAAGGAAAGAGCTTAGAGGAAGTACACTCTCAATATTAGCTAACTGCCAGTATATATGAGTAGTTATCGCTCTGCAAAAGAGTAGATGGTAATAGATATCTTCAGCGTCTAGAGGGGGTAACGTTAATGGAGACCGGTAATAGCAACTACACATTTGCCATCTATACCCTTAAGCCAAAATGGAGTCGACCAAAATCCAGCTTTTCTCGCGCGGTAATGAGGGTGGCGCTTACCATGATTTTGGTATTTAGCGCTATATTGGTTAGCGGATTAACACATTTTTAGCTAACATGACTGCTCTGGGTTTCGTTTGACCAGGTCGTTATATTTGGGATGTTCGCTTAATATATTATGCCGGTAATATATTAGTATAGAATATGAGAAACCATACCTTCCAGCCTTCTAGGCTTTTTGTTACCGCTCCCACGGTTAGTGGTGTAGAGTAAGCTTTACGGCTGCTGGCTCTCGATAGTACTTTGAAGACCATGCCCGATCTAGCATCAGATTACAATAAAAAATAACAGCCCCAGGTAGGGGCTGTTATTTTATCATTACTATCGCATGAGATGTTTAGTATTTTTATGCGATGCTCTTTACCATTTCATCTGCTGATGGAACGCTAAGGTATCTGTCGCGAATAGCCTGCAAAGAAAATATTTTCTTTTCAACAAGGCTAAAGATTGCATTGAAAGCCCAGTATACGCTTAATCCCGCTGGTGCACCCCAGAGGAAGAACAGACCAAGGCCGATCGGCAAAAGCAACATTATTATGTTCCTAGTCTGCTGCGCTGTTGGGCCAAATAACCCCTGCAGGCCTTGGATCGCGCTTGCGGCGACGGGCAGAATGTGCAGGCTATCTGCCTTGCTCATGCTCAAAGCCCACGGTATTACGATGCTCCCCACGGTTGTCGATAGATGGCTGATTGAAAAGTAGAGCGAGAAGAACACTGGAAGCTGAACCAGCATCGTCATAATCGATGACAAGGGGTTAACCTTGTGCCTGCTCATAATTTTCATCAACGCATCATTAACTTTATCCGGTTTATTCTTGAACTTCTTGTCCAGGAGCGTTTTTGCCTGGCTGAAGTTCTGAGTTAACAAAAGCCCCCGCTGCTGCTTGATCGACAGAGGGAGGAGCAACACCTTTATCGCAACGGTTAGTAAGGCAATCCCAATAAACCAATCGCCTACAAATCCAATAAGCGATCCTAGTATACCTGCAAATACTCCACCAAATATGCTCATTACGTTACCTCCATAGTTTAATAAATTTATTAACTAATGGGGTACGCAGGGTGGCTCATCACCGTCGGAACTGGATTTTGCCCGTATTCGCGGGAGGTAGAACCTCTTAGTCGGGCGAGGGATCTTAAACGCTATCTGCAACACGGAAAGGGAGCTTTCTGTCCCTATCTGTGTTGCCACGGCAACACTTTGGCTGCCAAGCAGTCGAGTACCATAGTAGGCGAAAGCCAACACTAAACCGATATTTAGCATTAAAAGAGCAACTATAGGCATATCGAATTGCATTGACTCACCTCCTAATATTTCTCGTCGTGGATGATTATATCTCCAATTGACCGCGATTACAAACCCTGTGCTATGGCTGCTACAGGGTCCGGTCGGCTATCTCGCACTTGCATGACCCTAGAACTTTGTGCAAAATTGCAGCATAAGGAATTCTTGAGGGTGGTTGTTATTAATATCTCTCGGGTAATAAGCGTTATGCTCGCTTTCGTTGAGCTATCGGTCTTCGTCCTTATACTCCTGCGCGTACGTAAGGTTATAGGGAAGTACATGGAGCTAAGGGCTGATAAAGTATGTGGACTTGATGCGCTGGAGCAATCTCTGACATCTGTGGTTCCTCGTCTTGCGGCAAAAGTGCTCGTTCTGGAATTGAGGATATACAACGTTATCTTTAAGCACATCGTAAAGCGCAACTTCAACCCTAATCAATTTATTACCAGGCATGATACGTATAAATTTTTCTTTATTGGAATACTATTCGTATCGGCGCTAGAAGCTGTCATCATTGAGGTCGCGATACCCCATACGTACCTGGTTCTGAAAATAGTCTTTGTTATCCTCTCCATATGGGCTGTGGTGTATATCACCGGGCTCTACCTGGGGGTGGTGCACAACGGTCACACTCTCGATGACGAGGGCGTTAATATGAGGGTTGGCTTTGGGCTGCGAGGCTTTATCCCTTACAACAGGATTGCTTCAGTAGCCGAGGAAAACAAGGAACCACCTTCGTTTAAGATGAGCCCCTTCGTTCCGAGAAATGAGCCTGGCGTGATGTATGCGACCGCTGGCGAAAAATGCAATGTGGTGCTCGCTCTCAAAGAAGAATTATCCCTTGATGGATTTATAAGACAAACTAGGCCGTGCAGTATTATCTATCTCTCGCTTGAGCAGCCAAAAGAGTTTATCGAAGCGGTGAGCAATAAGTTATAAAGTACGAATGCTATAAACAGGGCACAGTTCACGATGCCAATCATTGATTACACATGTAAGGGAATGTCCCGCATTTTGGCTGATTGCTGACAACTGATAGCTATTATGAGATATAATTGTGCGGTGTATGAAAGGAGGAATACACCTAGGTGAAGGAGACGAAACGCGCGTGGGTTACCGCCTTCCTGATGGCGGGGATATTTCTATCGGCGATGGAGGCGACCATTGTAGCCACCGCTATGCCGACAATCATCGGTAAGCTCGGCGGATTTGCCCAGTTTGCGTGGGTATATTCAATATTTCTTCTCACCCAAGCGGCGACGGTGCCCATTTATGGGAAACTTGCCGACCTCTATGGGAGAAAACCAATATTCGTGCTTGGTACCGGGCTTTTTATTATCGGCTCTGCCCTGTGCGGTTTCGCTCACTCTATGACCCAATTGATAGTATTCCGGGCAATACAAGGGATAGGGGCTGGATCGGTGTTACCCATCGCCATGACAATCGTCGGCGATCTGTACCCCGGAAAGGAGAGGGCTAAGGTTCAGGGGTTGCTCAGTAGCGTGTGGGCGGTTGCCGCGGTTATGGGCCCTGCAATGGGTGGGCTTATTGTCCAGACTATCGGGTGGCCTTGGATTTTTGAACTAAATGTCCCTTTTGGAATTGTGACAATCGCAGGGGTCGTTGCCTTCTTACATGAGAAGGTAGAACATCACAGGCACAAAATCGATTACGCCGGCGCAATTACTATGGTGATCGGCATAAGCGCGCTACTCTTTGCGCTTTTACAGGCGGGCGTTAAGTGGGCTTGGACGTCACCCCAATTGATCGGCCTCTCTGCCATATCCATCGCACTTTTCGCAGCCTTTATGCGGATTGAAACGCGCGCTCAAGAGCCGATATTACCGCTCCCCGTGATGCGACAGCGGATGGTATTGATAGCAAATATATGTGCAATTATTAGCGGTGGACTTACGGTAGGAGCATCATCTTTTCTACCCACCTTTGCTCAAGGGGTTCTTGGAGTAAAACCCATTATTGCGGGCGCTACTATAGTAACATTATCCATCGGCTGGCCGATCGCATCAACCCTATCAGGGAGGCTAATCTGGCGCTATGGATATCGCAAGATTGAGGTGGCGGGTATGGTATTCAGTATGTTGGGGAGCGTTCTTTATCTGGCAATTAGCACATCATCCAGCCCTCTTTATATGGCTTTTTGCAGCTTTGTAATGGGGATTGGGCTAGGGTTGGCCTCAACAACCCAGATCGTATCCGTTCAATCGACCGTCCATTGGGAGCAGAGGGGGATTGCAACCGGATCGGTTATGCTCTCACGCGTTTTGGGGAGCGCTCTGTTGGTTGCTCTGCTCGGGACGATTGTTAACACCTCGCTTTCAAAAGCTCTTTCCGGAACATCGCTCGCTCAGCAGTACGGCGTCAACGGTTCTGTATCGATAACCAACTTACTTCTCGATCCTGTGCGGCGGGCTACGATCTCGCATGCACATCTGGAGTTCCTGACGGGAACCCTGGCGCATAGTATCCATTTAACCTTCTGGCTAATTCTAGTTAGCTCGGCTATCGGTGCAATTGTAGCCCTCAAGATGCCGGGCGGTGTGCCTGACATGCACGGGAGACTGACATCCACTCCAGAGCGCGTATACACCGAGGCCACAAAAATATAACTGCGGCATAACTCTCCTTGAGGGAGTTTATACCGCAGTGCTATTAAACCAACTGGCCATCTATTGGCGCCCTATTTAATACATCAGCACCCTACGCCTTTGCCTCAAACTGCCAGGAGCCCACTTTTAGCTTCATATCATCGCCAAATTTACCCAGTATCAAGTTATACTCATGTAAGACCTCAGCTGGCGCTATATGAAGCAGTACCTTCATAAGCTCATCTTTGTT
>DASQQM010000371.1:0-2339 GCA_035643475.1 Anaerolineae bacterium
TTCCCATCCTTATAAAACTCGCTGGCAGCCGGATCGAGCGCTATATATATATCCTGGCCGGGGACATAGCCTGCCTCCTCAATTGCCGTTATGATCTCCTTAATCGCATCCTCATTTGATGCGAGGTCCGGAGCGAAGCCCCCCTCGTCGCCGACGGCCGTGTTAAGCTTCTTCGCTTTGAGCACCTTCCTCAGGCTATGGAAGACCTCCGCGCCCATCCTCAGGCCCTCCCTGAAAGACGACGCTCCTACCGGCATGACCATGAACTCCTGAAAATCCACGTTGTTATCGGCGTGTGCCCCCCCGTTTAATATATTCATCATGGGCACTGGAAGGGTGTGAGCGTTCGCTCCACCTATATAGCGATACAGCGGCAACCCAAGATAACTCGAAGCGGCCCTTGCAGCCGCCAGGGAGACGCCAAGGATCGCGTTCGCTCCAAGACGGCTCTTATTCTCGGTGCCGTCAAGCTCGATCATCGTCCTATCGATGAGCCGCTGATCGAGGCTGTCGAACCCCACAAGCTCCGGGGCGATGATATCGTTGACATTATCGACCGCTTTCAGGACGCCCTTGCCGGAATAGCGCCCGGGGTCGGCATCTCTCAGCTCGAGCGCCTCGTACACACCGGTCGATGCTCCGGACGGCACACCGGCCCTCTCCGAGAAGCCACTCTCGAGGATAACTTCCACTTCGACCGTCGGGTTTCCTCTCGAATCTAAAATTTCCCTGCCTATGACCTGATCAATTACGCTCATTTGACCTCCTATACGTCTTCTCTATCTTTTTCGCCTCGTCCCAGAGTTTATCCTTCTCCTGTAAACTCATATCAACCAGGTGCTTATTCTCTGAGGCTGATTTCTCCTCCATATAGCTGAATCTCCGCTCGAATTTGTCACAGGTTCTTTTAAGCGCGAGTTCGGGATCTACATCGAGATGACGTGCCACATTTACGACGGCAAAAAGGAGATCGCCTATTTCATCTTCGATAGAGCCTTCGCCTCTCTTAGCCCGGCGAAGTTCATCGACCTCTTCGGAAATCTTTTCAAGCGCGCCATCGACATCCTCCCAATCAAACCCCACCCGTGCAGCCTTGGCCTGTAGCTTAAACGCATACAGCAGGGCTGGGAGCGACTTTGGAATACCGGAGAGAGCGGATGCCTTGCCCTTTTCCTGATCCTTTATTTTCTCCCAATTTATTACCACTTCGCGGGCTGAAGAAACCTCAACCTCACCGAAGATGTGGGGATGACGGCGTATGAGCTTTGTGATTATGCCCCCTGACACATCATCCATCGTAAACTGGCCGGTCTCAGATGCGATCTGAGAGTGGAAGACTATCTGTAAGAGGAGGTCGCCGAGTTCTTCTTTCAGATGCTTTGGATCGTTCTCATCGATCGCTTCGATTGTTTCATAGGCCTCCTCGATGAGATACCGCCGCAGGCTTTCGTGCGTCTGTTCCTTGTCCCAAGGACAGCCCTGCGGACCCCGGAGCCTCGACATGATCTCCACCAGGTGCTCACAGGTGTATTTATCTGGCAAAAGTTCCACCTCCACGTTTTAAAACGATACCATGAAACCATAGCGAAGTATACTGAAAGCTTTGCACCCTACCGCAATGAGTAAAAGCGTTATGGCACAAAGCTCTGCCTAATATTACTATATTAATCAACTTTGTAATGTTAGGCATTAAACCCGCGCCAGCGGTTGGTTATACGCTAGCAGTTGGTTATAACTATAAGTGCTCCACCATAGAAAAAGGGCCCGCGCGGAGCGGGCCCATTAAGGTTCTTCAGATAATCTATTTACCGGTTTCGGTACCGGGTTGTGCCGGTGGCTGACTGGATGGCGCCCCGCCCGGCGATACACCACCCGGAGTCTGTGTGGTCTTTTCCTCGGGGAGGTATTTCTTAATATCTGCCTTCTTTTTAAGTTTCTCGATCAACTTGGAATAATTATCTTGCTTCATCTTCGACAGAAGCTGTTCCTTAGCCTCACTCTTTGCTTCAGCAAACGTCATCTGACCACCTGGTCTCTTATCAATCAGCTTGATGATGTGGTAACCGTAATCGGTTTTTACCAGTTCGCTGATCTGGCCGGGGTTAAGCTTCCAGCAGGCCTCCGCAAACTCTGGAACGAATTTATCTTTATCCGTCCAGGGCATCTTCCCGCCGTTATCCTTGCTGCCGGGATCGATGCTATATTTCTTGGCGAGTGTGGCGAAATCAGCGCCACCCTTGATCTCAGTTAGTATGCGTTTGGCGTCTTCTTCTTTCTGCACCAGAATGTGCGCAGCCAGCACCTGATCCTTTGTGACGAATAGGGCTTTGTTTTCGTTG
>DASQQM010000372.1:0-8650 GCA_035643475.1 Anaerolineae bacterium
ATCCCATAGCGAGGTCTTGTAACCTATTATAAATATAACCCCACCCCTTGAGAGCTTCCCTAACTGGTCCCTGATATAGGACGGCATCTTTGGTATACATCGACTTCATGCGATCCATGTCTTTAGCGTTCCAGGCATCTACCCATTGCTCGATCATATCGTAGATATCGCGCTTCTTCATAAATACTCCTTTCAAGGCTTTGGGTCCCTTGTTCTATGCGGATATACCCTTTTGCATTTTCCCTAAACTAGAATCCTGCAAGGCATTTGTGTGGCAAAATTTGGAACCCCTTTTTTGGCCTCGCTATATCAATGAGAGGCCAGGCTCAGCTAGCCAGGCTAGGATTATGCGGAACTCGGCATAGTTTCTTATCTTCTTGAAGTGAAAACGAAGACCAGTCTACTTCCCTCATGAAAGATCCGACATGCTGCAGTGAGCTGATGCTTTTGTATGGGTAAAATAAGTGTGTTCAGAAAGGGAGTACACTCATGCAAGCGCGTAACTTCAGGGAACCAGTGCGAAAAGAGGAGCTCGAATTAATAATCGAGACAGTTCCCGTGCCGTTCTAGTTGTTGATCGCAGTGGCCGCATTTTCTTTGCGAATAGAGCTGCTGAGACAATACTTGGATTGAACCGCAGCGAGATCACTGCGCGAAGCTACAATGCAGCTGAGTGGAAGCTCACGACGGTTGAAGGAAAGCCCTTTCCTGAAGGTGAGCTTCCTTTCGATTTGGTGATGAGAGATGGTAAACCTGTCTATGAGGTTGAGCTTGCCATCGAGCGCCCCGATGGTAAACGGGTTATCCTTTCCGTTAACGCTGCACCAATTCGTGATGTGAAAGGTACTATCACCAGCGTTACTGCTTCATTTACCGATACCACAAAGCGCAAGTTGACGGAGCTTGCCTTGCAGGAGAGCGAGCAATAGATGGATGCTTGGAACTCAATCAAACCTGAAGATATATTCAACGCATGAATGTCCCTTATATATTGCTTCACCGTTAAAGCTAAAGCCGGATCTCTTAAAAGCCTTGATTGAGGGGATGTTTTCATGCCGCATATATGCAATTGCCGTATTTATCGGAAAATTGCTTTTAGCAAACTCTAACGCAGCCAGGATTACCTGTGTTGCCAGGTGTCTACCTCGATACCCATTATCGATAGATAGGCTCATTGTACCATCGATATGAAAACGCACCTGCGCTATCGGGAGCCAGGTATGATCTTCGAGCCCTTCGACAATTAAGAGAAGGGTATCTTCATCATATAATAACGCGCTAAATAATCTCATATAGGTATCTAACGGGACCGTGCCTTGCTTAAAGTTCATCTCACGTGTGAGCGGATCGTTGGCCCATCTATATGCCAGCATGAGATCGCTTTGGTTTGCAACCCGTACCCTTAGATCCATAACATATCACCATAAGTGTTTATAACCCAAGGCATTCAAAAACTAACTAGGATACACTAAGAAATCTCCTGTCTCTATGCTGGGAAAAGTTCTAGTAGTAGTTATTGCATTTGCTATGGTAATGGGCAATTTTAAATAGAATTACCAGGTATTGTAAATTGGTGTAAAAGTTGCGTCGGCTTTTATGGTTCTAGTTTTTGGAAGTCTCAATGGGGGTATATCCGCATGGGATAGAAACTCAAAATCTTGAAAGGAGAATTTATGAAAGAGAGCGCTTTAGTTAATTTGATCGAGCAATGGGTAGATGCCTCTAATGCTAAAGACATGGACCACCTGCAGTCCTTGCACTCCAAAGATGTCGTTTTTTATCAGGGTCCATCTGAGGTAGCCCTTAAGGGATGGGATTACGTACGCGACAGGGCACAGGTATTTTGGACGGCATTTCCAGATTACCGGATCAAAATTAACGATCTGCATGTTGATGGGAACATCGTCATCATGGAATTTAATGCGACCGGAACGCATACAGGACAATTGCTAGGTTACGGGCCGTCCGGAAACAAGCTTGACTTCGATTCCTGTCTTGTTTTTAGGATTAGTAGAGGCAAGATAGTAAATTATACAACCTATGTCGATATGGCGACGGTACTACACGCCCTGGGATTAATTGAAATAAAAGGTGCTCGTCCAGAGGCAGCCTAGCGGTAGAGTGCAGAGGGCCGGGTCTTTAATTTTCTATTTGCATCTTACTGGTCGACTACAAATTAAAGACCTGACCCCTTGCCTCCTTGCGTGACCCCTCGTCACAAAATTCCCTGTGGTCAAAGAACCTACTCGTGGGGACACGGTTTCTATGAGTTTGAAGTCCATAGCGTAAGATTTTATATCATGCTACCGGCTATTGAAGCTACAACCAACACAGAGGGGCATTCGTATCAGATTAAAGAAAACTCAAATCTTTCGATGCCCCTTTCATGTTTCGCTAATCTTGCAGCATGGAACTAAAATTTTTGTGCATGGGTATACACTCCCCAGTTGGCATATACCAAGGAGGTTATAGTATGCAAGGGAAAATAGAAGTCGAAGAGGTAGTCTCAAGGGAGCGCTTCGTACAATTTCTTTGAGGCCTTGCTGATTCAATAGAGAAATCAACTGATTTCCAGACAACTATCCAGGGTCAACAGGTAAGTATTCCCCCACAAGGGGAAATGAAGGTTGATTTCGAGTCAAAAGAAAAGGGCGGCGAATTTGATCTTGAGATCAAATGGAGACCAGCCGCTTAAAATTACGTGCTGCTAGCCATTACTTGTAAGATCAATAAAGGTGGCCGAATTTTAAGGGGTAGCTAGCAGCAACGACCGATATCCGTTGATTACATCAAGTCCTTATGCCCTAATCATGCTAGCTGCATCTCGCATAACTAATCGCCAGATAGCCTCTATGAGTACGACTGCAAATCCGGTAACGGCTGCTGCCTGGTAAAGTACTGTCGAGCTCGGAAGATCAAGGGCTAGAAATTGCCGGATGGCGGGCACACCAAGCACTACAGCAAGTGCTGCAGCCATCGCAGCGATAAGAGTTACCCGCCAGAATGTTAAGGGACGCGCTACAATCGTGAGTACCCATAGACCTATAAGTATAAGCACCAGCGTTGTGACTGTGCGGGCTTGAACAAGACTTACTCCGGGGTGAGCCCGTGCTAAGGCATAAGAGGTAAGTGCCGCCAATGCGGCTATAGACCCGGCTGGGATAGCAAAACGTAGCACTCGTGTGATAAATCCTGGGTGATACCGTCTCTTGCTTGGCGCAAATGAGAGAATGAACGCGGGGGTTCCGATGGTAAGTGCATCTATAAGGGTTAGATGCCGGGGAAGGAAGGGAAATGGCCACCTAATTAAGGCGATAATTATGGTAATGAGCGTAGCCCAGGCGGTTTTGGTAATAAAAAGGTTGGCAACTCGCTCGATGTTTGCGATAACGCGGCGCCCTTCGGCTACCACACCAGGTAGAGTAGCAAACTTGCCATCAAGGAGAATGATTTCGGCGATGGATCTGGTGGCCGGAGTTCCAGAACCCATGGCGATCCCAAGGTCTGCATCTTTAAGAGCTAGCACATCGTTTACCCCATCCCCTGTCATGGCGACTACATGGCCTTTAGATTGAAGTGCTTTTACCATCAGCTGTTTTTGCTGTGGGGTTACGCGCCCAAAAACCGTTCGCTCGTCAATAATGCTGGCTAAATCCTTTAGATCTTTAGGAAGCTGACGGGCATCAACAGGCTCACCGATACTTCCTACACCAGCTCTTGCAGCTACCGAAGCGACCGTATCCGGGTTATCCCCCGAGATCACCTTAATCGACACACCTTGCTCATCGAAATAGCGTAGCGTAGTTGCGGCATCTGGGCGTACCTTCTCTTCGAGGATGACAAGAGCGGCTGGTCTGAGGTCGCTCGGAAGGGTTTCATCTTTAAGGGTGGCGTCGCTCCTTGAAAGTAAAAGAACCCTCGATCCTAATTCTGCAAGAGCAGTAACGCGTTTGAGCACTGGGTTATCAGGGGCTGCCCCATCAAGGAGTACCTCAGGGGCACCAAGTACCCAGGTTCCATGCTCACTGAAGCTCGCCCCACTCCATTTCCGAGCAGACGAGAACGGGACAGAGTTGGTAACTTGCCATCCTTTAGGGGGCGGCAACGCGGTGGCAATTGCACCAAGCGTTGGGTTACGATAGGCTGGTTCAGCGGCGAGCGCGCCAAGACCCTGCACTGCATCGGTTTCTGAATCCAACGCTTCGATTCGGTTAAAGGAAAGGATGCCTTCAGTTATTGTTCCTGTCTTATCAAGGCATAAGATATCGACCCGCGCTAGCACCTCAACAGCCGGCAGCTGTTGTATGAGCGCCTTGCGCCGGCCAAGCGATATCACACTTACAGCAAATGCTGCGCTTGTCAATAATACCAACCCTTGAGGAATCATACTGATAATACCGGCAGCTGATCCTGAGACCGCATCCCGAAAGGAGATGTTAGATGTGAGCTGGCTTACGAGTAGAAGGAGTGCAGTGGGGATAATGATCCACGTTATGTAGCGAAGGATCGTATTAATGCCATCTTGAAGCTCTGAGTGCACGGGACTAAAGCGGCGGGCCTCAGATGCGAGCTTGCGCGCATACGCATTGGCTCCGACCTTAGTCGCCCGGTACTTTCCCGACCCAGCAATAACAAAACTTCCTGAGAGCACCCCATCGCCAGATTTTTTGTCAACGGGCTCTGATTCACCGGTAAGCAGTGATTCGTCGATTTCAAGACCTTCAGAGGTGAGAGCCACCCCATCTGCGACTATCTGGTCCCCGGGTCTTAACTCTAATACATCATCTAAAACTACGTCTCCTAAGGGGATCTCATACTGTTTTCCAGCGCGAATGACCAGTGCTTTTGGGGCGCTCAGCAGAGATAATCGATCAAGAGTGCGCTTAGCCCGAATCTCCTGAACGATACCGATAAGGGCGTTACTTATAAGAACTACGCCAAATAAGGCATCTCGAATTGAGCCAAAAAGAAGGATGATTACAAGCAAAGTGCCGAGAATAGCGTTAAACAAGGTAAAAACGTTGGATTTAATAATCTCGTCATAAGTGCGGCTCGTTGTCTCCACTATCCTGTTTGTTTCTCCGCGCTCAATTCGATCTTTAACTTCAGCTTCCGTAAGACCGTTAAGTTCACTGTTATCTGTGTGTCTTATAGTCATTGCACCTTCCATGGATATGTTAATTGGCAGGATTACAAATACATTGTACCGCTAACCAATAGCCGTTTGCTCAAGTAAACGTTGTTAAATAGTATTTCTCGAAGCCATCCCATAAATATATCGACGAATAACCTTCGGGATAACGTGATTTCCGGCAGGTCGCACTGGGATTTATGGAATAAATTCTAGCTGCAGTTTTGCAGTTATTCCCAGTGGTGTTATTGTCGGTTGATTGCAAGGATTTACCTTCGTCTGCTCGAGAATCGAAATAGATAGTAGAAAATAGGCTGAATGGATGAGGGGAAATTGGAGGGGAGGGCTGGCTTTAGCGAGCACCGTTTCCGATTCGGTCTATTATTTTATCTAGTCCCTTTTTGAGGGGAGGGTGGATACCCCTCCTGCCTGCTATCGTCCCGCCATACTAAGGATAGATCTCACGTAGTTTATCGTTTCAGCGTACGGGGGAATGCCCCCGTATCGTAGCACTGCGCCGGGTCCAGCGTTATATGCCGCAAGCGCTAAGTCCCACCTGCCGAAGGTCATGTATTGTTGGCTCAGGTATCTCGCGCCTGCCTCAAGCTGCTCGCTGGGAGAATTTTTAAAGCTTTCCAAGTTATAGCCCATAGCAATTACATTAAAGGGCATTACCTGGGTCAGCCCTATTGCTCCAGTACGTGATACCGCCCGGTAGTTCCACCCCGACTCTTGTGTGATAAGGGCAAAGAATAGCTTTGTTGGAATCCCGTATTTGCTGGCGTACTTCTCTGCAAGATTCTTTAAATCTGTAGGTGTGCTAACTGCTTTGGCAGGACTATACGTAAGCGCTCCAATTTGCTCAGCTATCTTATTTGAGCTTGCTTTGAGCTGGCCTTCGGCTTGTGCGAGCTGTTCTTTTTCTTGTTGTATCTGGGCATACAGCTGCTGTTGCCTGCTCATCTCGGTATCGAGCTGGTCTTGCTGTGCGATAATGCTGCTTACCTTCGCATCGGTGCGCTTTTTCTCGGCGATGAGGGAGAGGCGCTGTTTGTCTATGGCCTTTTTTGCAGCTTCGATCTGGGTGATCTCGTTTGTGATGTTGGCGGTAAGTTGTTTCATTTCAAGAACGAGCCTACCGTCTTGCTCAGCAATCATACGCAGGAGCGCAATGCGTGTCATAAGGTCGCTGAAATTCTCCGAACTTAACAGGACCGCAATGACGCTCTGTTCTCCGTTCTTATATGAGCTTACCAGGCGCTTGTTGAATACTTCTTTCCTGAGGGCAAGCCTCTCCTTGGCTCTAGTGAGCTTTGCCTGCATCTCATCCAGCCTCTTTTGCGTCTCAATTAACTTCGCCTCGATCTTCCGTTTTCCGGCAATTATATTGTTGAGTTCCCTTTGAAGGCTGTTAAGCCTTATTTGTATCTGGACCATTTTCTTGTTACTTTGCTGAATTTGCTGGCTAATTTTCGCCTGTCGTTTTGCGGCATTATCTTGTTTACTCTTCGTTGCCTTGATTCGAGCATTGATGTTTTCCAGCTCCGCTTGTTTGTCGCCTAGCTGGGAAGCGAAGGCGGTAGGGGATAGGGCCAGGAGAGTTACTACGATAGTTATGATGATTTTTATCCGATAAAATCTACGAAAAGCTGTCATATAGTCTTTGTTTTACCAGTAATGATGAGATCGGTCAACCAGTGAGGCTGGTGTAAGATAATGCTATAAGGCCGTGACAAGGGAGCATAATAATACCCTATTGTATTATTAACCGATGTTTGATAAGCGATTGCCTTTACACCGAATATCGGTTTGGGGTATTACAAGGAGGATTTTGGGTGCTTTACGGCCCATATCCAATTGTGACGGTCTTACCATCCACATGGCCTTCTTCCACCATTTCCAATTATTACTTAAAACGAAAGCTAAAGGCCCGACCCTATTCTTAATGTGCTAGAGCGGTTTCATTAATAATCGATCTTCAACTTCTTTAGTGGAAGGTAATCCCTGATCGGGTTACCTTCCAATATTAAATACCTCAAGTTAGGTAAATTGCTTATCGGTTTAACATCAGTGATATTATTGTTTGCTAGGTCTAAATCAATTAGGCTGCGCAAGTTTTTTAACACAGTGATATCTTTTATCCTGTTGGATGCGCCATATAAACCCTCTAGATGAGCCATGTTTCTTACCGGATTTAGATCCTCTATTTTATTAAATTCAATTCTCAACTTTGTTAACTCGGTTAGGTTACTTAACGGAGTCATATCTTGTATTTGATTATGGCCAATACTCAATTCTTCCAAAGCAGTCAAATTAGCCAATGGTGCTATATCTTGTATGTTATTTCGGTTAAGAGATAGAACTCGCAGCCTTTTTAAACCCTGTAAAGGTGCCAAGTCTTCAACACGCCCTCCTTGGTTATATAGTTCTTCCAAATTTGTTAAGAATTGTATTCCCTCAAGATTTGCTAGTTTGTTTGAGGGGCTAGGATCCTCAAGTCGAGTTATTTTTTTAAGGTCCCTTCTTGAAATTTCACCTGTAGGTTTATTTAACGCTTCTCTAACTGCTAGCTCTAAATGCTTATCTGGAAACAGTTGATTTTTACCATTCGTATTCGTTTTGTCAGCCATGTTCGTAAAGCAACCAGAAAGAGCCATCATGGATGAAATGCATAAAATAAAAACCGACAATAAATTCTTTTTAACCATACGCCTTCTCCCTTGTTAGGAACATAATTGTTAGCAATAGGGAGGACTTTGTCCTTATTGCCAACGCAATGTATCCTTATTTAATTTGTGGTACTTTTACCGGTGAGGCTCGTAGTCAATGAAGCTAATCTATCCCATACCCTTCTGTTAGCATCAACAGACGACGTCCCGATATCCACTACAGAAGTTCGAGATGTTATTAAACTATATATTACATATTTTATAAGCCAACCTGTAGGAGTGGTTCCGATCATTTTAAATCATAAGGACTACAACCCAAGTCTACCATGATTTTACTGCTTGGTGAGGCGACAATAAGATCCTTATAATAAGCGATTTAAGTAGATGGTTGGGACCCTGGGGGCTGTATCTCAATATACCGCTTATTTATATGCCCAAAAATCGAAAATGGGGAATTAACTAGATTATTAATGGATAAGCCCTAAGATGGATGTCGGTGGGCTGGATAGCGCTATCCAGCCCGACCGCCCGCCAAGTACTAGCCTTATCTCGAAGCGGGGAGGGTGGATTGAAGTGGCTTCAGGAATATACAACTCTTGAAGTAGCCATCCCTAAAAGAGGAGGAAAAATGAGAGGCTCCAAAGGTACTCAGCCAATCCTTATCGGTTTATTGCTCTTTTTCGCTGCCATCTATCTTAGCTCGTGTGCTGGATTTGGTGGGGTGACTGGCTCGGGTAATGTGACGACGGAGAGCCGGGAGGTATCGGGCTTTAATGAGATCTCGTTAAGTGGGAGGGGAAACTTAATCATCGAGCAAGGGAATGAAGAGTCGTTAAGGATAGAGGCCGAG
>DASQQM010000373.1:0-2815 GCA_035643475.1 Anaerolineae bacterium
GTATTCCCGGTTGAACTCGACGAGGAGTTTTAGGATATCGTTCTTCGATTTTGGGTCTAAGCCCTCAAATGGCTCATCAAGAATTAAAAGCCTGGGGTGGGTGATCATTGCACCCGCCAACGCAACCTTCTTCTTCTCGCCCCCGCTTAAGTAATGCGGAATCTTATTTTTCAAGCCCGCAATACCTATCCGCTCCATAATCTCATTTGCCATGCGCTCAACCCTATCTTCCGGGTATCCATAATTTCTTGGAGCAAAGGTAATGTCATCCCAAACCGTTGGAGCTATCAATTGATCATCAATATTTTGAAAAACAACCCCATAATTCCTGATAACATCGTCAAACTGCTTACTCGGCTCAACCCCAAAAACATATACCTCGCCCTCGACCGGCCTAAGCAACCCCATGAGGTGATGGAGAAGGGTTGTTTTGCCTGACCCATTTGGGCCTAGGACTACGACCTTTTCCCCCTCCTTGACGATGAACTCGAGCCCACAGATCTTAACCTCGGTTTGATCTGGATATACATGGCGTAGGCAGCCAACCCTGACTATATCGCTCATCTGATCACCGCCAGTATGAGTATTGAAGCGCCTGTAAAGATCGGGAGCAGATCGTATCTACTGGCGATCTGGGCCATAGGGCTTACCGGAAGACCACCCTTGTAGCCCCTCACAAACATGGCGTTTTGCATGCTCTCGCTGAGTTCCCACGCGTGAATAAAGCCATGCCCAACGATTCTCCCCATAGTGCTCAGGTTCCTCGCTATTTTTACCGGGGAATAACCACCTCGTACTCTTATTGCAGTGATTAAGCTGCTCATCTGTCCTATTAGTATGAAGAAGGACCGGTAAGTAACGAGCATAGCGTCGACCAATACTTGCGGCAGAACCCTTTGGAAAAGTCCAAAGATCTGCGGGTAGGGCGTCGTCGTTATCAATAGAAGAAGTGATATTGCCGCCGTCACCGCCTTAAGAACGATTATCACCGGCGAAAGGAGACCGCCGCCTACACTACTGATGGCAAATATCAAGCTGAACACCAGCGCGTAGCCGGCGAATACCAGCACCCGGAGAACCGGCAAGTTCGATATGAGAAGGATGGCGATGAGAAGCACTAGCGCAGTTAAAAATACGAGGATATCGGCACTTATGACAACGGCGGAAATGATCAATGCGACCATGAGCACCTTGGATAAGGCCGATGCCCGGTGCATTACGCTGTCCTTGTTATATGCTAAATTATCGATAAAGGATATATCCATCTATCTTTTGTCACCCTCCGATTATCTCAGGTCGAATGCTGGCCACAAACCGCACAATCAACCCGATAGCTAGCGATTCAATAATAATGCCAACTATAGCAAATGGCGCTATGATCGCGATAAACCTGGGTATAGATACACGCCCGAGCGCGGGCTCACCTGCCACGCCGCCTACCTCCCTTACTCCCTCAACAGCCGCCAGCGGGTTTACTTGAGAGACCGCAACCACCGAGATCATTAAAGATATCGAAACGATCAGTGCCAAAACAGTGGAGACGATGGCGGCCACGGCAACCGAGGGCATGTATCTTTTAAAGGTGTTAAATAATAGGTATCCGAGGATAGCCTCACTGCCCACTACTATAGTATTTAGCCCAACCACGGTTATTCCCCCATGCCCAATAAGGGCGAGAAACAGGTTGGTGATAAAGACAGCTATAAACCCCAGCCACGGCCCAAGCACTATGCCCGCAAGAACCGCAAGGCTAAGATGAAATGGTATAAACCCAAGTGGAATCGATTGCCCAATTAGCATTATGGCGGAGATGATCCCGAGAAGCGGAACCTTACGGCGTACATCTATCGATTTTGTCCTGGAAAACGCCACCGCCAGGATAATAGCGGTAATAATATATCCCAGCGCCCACCAGAAAACTGGGATCACGCCATCAGGAAGATGAATGTGCGACATAGCGCAAGCCTCTCTTTGATGTAACCTTGGTATTGCAGCACAAATCGGTGATTTCGCTGTAACATCCAGGGTAAATGTACCCATTACACTGGAGAACTAATTCAGACTGCCACATTTCACACACCTTCACTTCCCAATCGGCTAAATGGGTTTAATATAGTCTTCCTGCTACCAAGCGGTAGTAGGTAGGGCCCAGGGACCGGGGTCCAGGGATAAAATGGGTGAATCGGGCGTATTTATACCCCTCTTCCTTGATAGGAGCCTTTTACAGGCAGCGGGGGTAAATTACGTTTACGGTTGTTAATGGTAAGTATTGACAAATGGTTGCTTACTACTTAGCATAGTAGATAGAAGGATTGCTTGCAAAAGTGATGGAGGTGAGATTATGAAATTGCTGGCGGCGTTGGCGCTCATAGTGGTGTTATTCCTGACAGTGGTTAGCCCAGCTCTGGCGCTCCAGGCACCGAGCCCCGACCTTGGCCAACAGATCTCCTGTATGGCTACAGGGTGCGATCAAGCCATGCTTAGTACATGCGTAAGCAGCATGGCAAGCGGGGCCGGCTGCACGTGCGGTGGCATGATGGATAGCAGTTGCACATGCACTGGTATGATGGATGGCAGTTGCACATGCACTGGTATGCATTAAACCAATCGGATCAAGGCGGCCTGTATTTGCAGGCCGCTTTTTATATCCACTGAACTACCATAAGGAGAAATCCCTATCCCCCGCCCTGGCGCCAACCATATAAAAAGCCAGGTGCGCTTCCCCTAAATTTAAAGAATCCTGTCTAATCCCCTTTGGTTTGGGTAGATACGACCTATGAGTTTTAGGGGGTGTATGCATCCATGAGTTTTCGAG
>DASQQM010000374.1:0-5163 GCA_035643475.1 Anaerolineae bacterium
GCACAACGTTTGGAGGAAAAGCGCAAGCAAACCAGAGAGAAGCTGGCAGAAAAATCAAGGACGTTAAAAGAGGAGCAGGCTGACAGCTAGCCGCAGGGCTTTTGCATTTCACCAATCTCTCATCCTTAAAGAGCCGGAGACCCCCAACTTGTCATTCTGAGCCAGAGGTCCTCAATCTGTCATCCTGAGCCGCAGTGGAACGGAGGCGAAGGATCTCAATCGTATCTTCTCTATTTCTAAGTATGAGGATGCCTCTGTATCAACCAACACCTTATTGGTTATGCCCCTCCAACAATGTTGCAAAATGTCCCCTGGGGGACCTAAATCAAAAGGGTTGGGATCAACCCTGAACACGATGTTAACTTTATCTTTGCCAACCTCAATTCGTTTAACCAGCATCCGGATTAAGTCCCGCTTGGTAAACCAATCCGCCTCAGACAAGCTATCTTTGACCTTAGCGGCAAAGTCTGACAACTGAGTAATAATTAAACGCAGTTCAGCATCTCGGGATAATTCTTTCTTAATCTTGTGATTCTGCTCTTCAAGCTTAACTAACCGTTCTCTAAGACGCTTGATCCTTGGTTCAAACTCCTGTTTGTCAATGAAACCTTCCGTATAACTATCAATGAGGCGGGCTATTCCCTGGCGCAGCTTAGTCAATTGAGCCTTAACAATGTCTAAGTCCTCACGAGCATCAGGCTGTGTTAAGCGGCGTTGGTATTCATGTGCAAGACGTGCGGGATCTTGAAGCAGGGTGCATACCTCCTTCCAGACCCACTCGTCAAGTTTATCTGTTCTTACCTGTAGATTATCACAAACTCTCTCACCACCAAATCGGTTTGCATCAGTTCCAAGGCAGCGATAGTAAACATATTCCCGCAACTGACCTTTAGTTTTTGATCTTATGTGCTTGCCATAAAAAGAGTATTGGCACTTGGCACATACCAGCAATCCCTGCAAAAGATGCCGCGCCTTCTGCTGCTTCTGTCGTGCTCTTTTGCGATTCTCCTCTAGTTGTACCTGAACCGCTTCAAACAACTCTTCACTAATCAGAGCTGGAACAGGGATATAAATCCAATCGTCTTTAGGCACAGGGGTTATGGAGACTGGGCGGCGGGGTAGTTCAGGACTACCCCTTTGAGGGCGCAGTCTAGGCTTCATGGAAGAGACTTTTGTCTTGCCAAAAGCTGCCGTACCCTTGTAGGCCGGGTTTTTAAGAATGCCCCATACAGTCGTTCTATCCCAGGTGGTTTTGCCAGCGCGTGTTAGTTCCCCTGCCTGTTTAAGGCGGCGGCAGACCTCCCCGATCGATAGGCGCTCTTGTCCAATCCAAGTAAACATCTGGCGCACAACACGGGCTTCTTCTAAAACAATCTCGTAACGGGCCTGGCCGCCCCCTTCTGCCTTGGTAATATAGTGGTAACCATAGGGTGCCCCAGAGAGCACCGCCACTTGACCGGTCTTTGCCGCATGGCGTCTGCCACGTCGGCAGCGCTCCAAAATCTTAGCCCGCTCATACTCGGCCACTACTCCTTGAACTTGCAGCAATAGTTCGTCCTCAGGATCTTGGCCCAGGGCACGGTTTAAGAAAATGATCTCAACGCCTGAGCGGATAAATTCATCCACTAGGAGCACCTGATAGGCATATTTTCTAGCTAATCTGTCCGGTGAGTGAATATATAGTCGATCAATGCTATGCATGGAGACTATATCGCGTAACTTCTCCAGAGCCGGGCGCACTAGCGTTGAGCCACTGTAGCCCTCATCGATAAAGGTAAGTTCTTCTAATAAGTAGCAACCATCTTGGTTAATTCTCTCCTTAAGGGCCGCCAGTTGGCTGGCGATGGTGCCAGCTTCTGCTTGGCTCTCACTGGAGACTCGGGCATAAATTGCGACTTGAAGTTCTCTCATGCCACCCTCCCTGCCTGAAACAATTCTTCTGTCTTTTGTTCTTGTATCCACTCAATTGGGAGATTTTTTACTCGAATATGTTGTGAAACAACTCTTTCATAAGCTTGGGCCAAAGTGGTGGTTGATAATCGGCTTGGTTCAAAGCTGCGCTCAACGGTGCACCTCTGCCTGGTTGCTTGTTGTTTACCCATAATAATTAACTCCTCGAACTTAAAGTTTAAAAGATGCGCTCTCGTCATAAAATGTAACTAGCAGTGCACCCTTGAAGCCATCTTTATACGTTGGACGCAATTGCTCTCGATGGATGGCTATCGAGAAGTTTATTCCACTTTTTCCAAGATTGTTGGACACTTTCATATGCTACCTAGTGGCATAATAATGAGGGTATTATTTAGATTCTTCACTCCGCTGGCGCTACGTTCAGAATGACAGCTTCCAACAGCTAGAAGCATCGAGTTGTAAGATCCCGTGTGCCGGTGAAGCTGTGCTAGGGCAAGAATGCTTAGGCTGAGCGGGCATAAAATAATCCTAGAACCACAGCCTGGCGCGAATTCCCAAGTAACGCGCCTCTATAACCCCACCGATTGATTGCTTTACGACATCATTTACCGGTGGATAGAGGACGATATCATCGATATCTTCAACCCTGACCCATTCGGCTGCAAGCGCGCTCGTGTGTTCCGGGTTTACGGTGGGCATGCCGCCAACCACCGTCCCCAGAAATACGCAGTGCAGCGTGTGCTTGACCTTCCCGGCGGCAGGGGTTTCAACAACGCAGAGCAACCTTCCAACATCGATTGCAACGCCGAGCTCTTCATCGAGTTCCCGCTTCAGAACATCGATTAACGACTCACCATCGGCGACGCCACCGCCCGGGATGCCCCAGACCGTCACCTCGCCATAGAGATACCTCATTAGCAACACCGTATCGCCATTGACTAAAACCACCGATGGCCTAAGTTTTATGATTATCACCACCCGAGCGTTCTTATAAAATCATACAGAAAAGCGGCGTTTTGTAATAGGTAAACCACCTAATAAGGGTAACAATAATAAAATTATACGAACCGAGGTTGATTGATATGGCTGAGGCGGAAAAAAAGAAACCCCGGAAACCGCCGGATATAGAGGAAGATGAGAAGCGGCGCGAGGCGGAAAGGCTCGCAAAGGAGACTCAGGAGGATATCGTAAAACGGGCCGTCGAGAAGAGGTTCCCCGAGGAGGAACCTCCAAAAAGGGAAAGGTAAAATTACGCAGTAACGATGATTGGTTAGTAGGAAGAGCTACCCACATCGTGCTTACGACTAACCACCCTCGATAACGGCATAAGATGCTCCATACATGCTGGGGCTAGAGGCACTAACCATTAATCTCCCGTCTGAATGTGGCTGCTTCTTCGGCTAATTGTTGCTGCCTCTTCCATTGCCCAAACTGCAGCCCTTTATTTGCCAGCCTGCTCAGGTAGCGAGCGAGTTCCTCGTCTATATTGCCAGCCTCGCGGCTGGAAAGCGGCGTCCCGGGAAGCGGTATAAACGTGTGGCTGTGGATCTTTGCTCCCATCCCCGTAAGCTTTTCAATCATTTCAATCGATAATCGCCGGTCCTTCTCCATCTCCCCTGGCAGGCCGAATATGAAATCGACGCTCACCGCAAGACCCGCTTTAAGGATACGCCCGACGGCATTGAGGATATCCTCAACGGTATGTTCCCTGTGCAGCAGATCGAGCATGCGCTGGCTTCCGGTCTGTGCCCCCACTACTAGCTGCTTCGTCGCGGTGAGACCGGTTATCAACTCGAGTGCGTCTTTTGATACCGCCTCGGGCCTCACCTCCGATGGGAAGGATCCGAAAAAGAGGTGGTCCTTGCCGGTTACTCGTGATGCTTCCCGCAGGAGGGTTTCTACTGCCTCCAGGTTTACGGTCTTGCCGTCATCTGAACCATAGGCGAGCGCATTTGGCGATATGAACCTGAAATCTTTGGTGCCGTTGTCCTTGCTCAGCTTGATGTACTTTACTATCTCCTGGATGCTTCGGTGGCGCATCCTGGCGCCGAAAATAAACGATGTCTGGCAGAAGCGGCATGCGTGCGGGCATCCCCGGCTTATCTCAATCGGTGACAGCCGGTTACGCCTGACCGAAAACGGCGCAAAATCATTTACATCGACCGGTCTTCTCCTGCCAGTTTTTACGATGGCCCCGTTTTCGGTGTACGCTATTCCTTTAACCACCTTAAGATCGCTAAAGCTGGAGCCGTTTGAAAGTGCACCGACGAGCTCGGGGAAGCTCTCCTCCGCCTCACCGATGACCACGATGTCGAACCCAAGCGCAAGCGTTCCCTCCGGGACCCCGGTTGCATGCGGGCCACCGGCGATGTAGGTAACCCTCTGGCCTGCCAATCTGCCCCGCAGCGCCGTTACGAGTCGGTATACATGGGCGATGTTGGTCGTTGCAAAAGAAAAGCCGATCAGAAGTTGCTCGTGATTTCTAAGTAGAGCATTGATCTCATCTGCGAGCGCCCCTGGCTTTTTGGAGAGAAAGTAGAGCTGTACTTTCTCAGTGGCGCTCGTGCTCTCGATAGCACCCGCCAGCGCTGCTACGCTATATTTATTGTAATTGCTGCATATAAACGCAATGGCCGTATCTAACATGGTCGCTCCAAAACAAGTACAGTAGCTATAATAGCAGGTCTCGTTCGGTCACGCAGTCTCAATTATAAGATAAATGAGTGCTCTGGATTTATGCCAGCGCCAGCAGGCGCAGTTAGATGCTATATGTGATTGCTTGATCGAGGTCCGCATAGCCACCTTATTAGCGATCGCCAATCACACCGCCTCTGACGCGTCGTCGAGAAACACGCTGGTCTTGATTTTTTGTTCATATTTTCGTAATCTATTATGGTAGCTATCAGGCCGACTTCGAGTCGGTCTACTAATTTAATATGGCCGGGTAGCTCAGGTGGTAGAGCAGGGGACTGAAAATAAACTTTCACGAAGCTTGCTTCGTGAAAATCCCCGTGTCGGCCTGAGCTTCACTTCTTCTTGACTCTTCCGATTCTAAACCACGCAAATCCCCTTGACTCAAATATTATTCAAAGGGGAATCACATGAAAGTCAGAAGCATTAACCATGAACCTGAGTGGCATCAGGTTATGGATGAGTTTATCGGCTTTAAAGCCGCTCAAGGATTAGCTAACTCAACTCTTAAAGACTATCGCAAGCATCTCTCTTTGTTCTTCAAGAAGCATCCTTACTCAT
>DASQQM010000375.1:0-2280 GCA_035643475.1 Anaerolineae bacterium
ATCTGGAGTACTTGATCGCAGCGGGCTCTTAAAGCGGGTTACGCGAGATGATCGGCAATCAACCTATCAAAACAAAGGATAAGGGGATACCTCCTAGCAAAGAGGCATCCCCCACAAGGCGTTTTCCGGGATACCTTTATGCAGCCCAGCCTTTTTCTTGCGCGATCCTAATATAGCGGTCCGGGTCTTCCTTAAGCATATTGAGGTGCTCTTGGCTATCGAGATAGTATGTTCTGCCCTGATAATCAAATGTTAAGCCTTTTCGCCTAGCTTCCTCTTCATCTACCGTGGTATCCATTCCCAGTGCAGCACAGACAACGCACTTTGCCATCTTCTCTACCTCCTATTAGTTAAATGAGCTGCTATTAAGCAGCTTTTTTCATCGATTGCCTTATATGCTCTGTTATTTGCTTGGTCTCATTCTTAAAGAAGTCCATCTCGGGATTCTGGCCCTCAAGGGTTGCTGACCAGCCGGAGGCATAGCGTGCTATCTGATATGCTTCATCTACCTGGGTATCTGTAGCACCCATTGCCATCGCCATCTGGCCATGCCAATATGCCATATGTGGACTGCCTTGAGCCGAGGCAACCGTTACACCCATTAAATGCTTTTGCATCGGTGAGAGATTGCTCTCATTTAACTCCATCGCCTTAAAGATCTCCCAGTCGTGCTCAAGGGTTGAATCTGGCAGGATTAGCATCCAACTGGGTACACGCCCGAGCATGGACTCCATCTCGTCGAAAATTTCCTTTCTGCTTCTCATAACTGCCTCCTTAAGACAAAACCTGTGGTAATTGACCCAGCGCAAGTTACGATCGGGTTTCTTGCTATCTAGCTACCCTCGTTATACAAAGTTAAACGCACCATAGTAAAAGATTTGGTAATTTGGGACATTCCCTGCAAGGTAGAACCGAGCGTCTACGCTGCGGGCCTCACTGGGCTTACCTCGCCGACCTCTCGCTCTTTGCGTATCGCTTCATCTGGGCCAAACGGATGGCCGCCAAAGGCGTGGCGCATCATCGCTATAGCCCGGTGGGCATAGTGCTTCTTATTCCTCGAACTGAAGAGCTCCATAACGGATACCGCAGTTACCGGGATTGGCACCTCAAGCCTCAGCGCCTCCTCGATAATCCAGTTGACCTCGCCAGTATCCTCAACGTATGATGGTACCTCTTCGATGTCTCTTTCTTTGAGCTGCTGCTCCATTAGCTCAACGAGCCATCCACGGATTACCGATCCGTGGCTCCAGTTATGAAAAATTGCGGTGAGGTCGAGATCATATGGGCCTTCCTTTAGCAGCGAGGTTCCCTCGCCGATTGCCTGGAGCATCCCGAATTCAATCGCGTTATGGATGAGTTTGACGAAGTGGCCGGACCCAGGAGGACCGGTATGAATATAGCCTTCCGGCACGGCAAGCGCCTTTAAAATCGGCTCAGCCAGCTTTACCGGCTCAGGCTCACCCCCTACCATGAAGCACGCGCCGTAGCGGGCGCCCCCCAGGCCTCCCGATGTGCCACAATCGACGAAGTGCACACCCACTTCTTGGGAGTGCCGGTGGCGCCGGATAGAATCGCCGTAATGGGAATTGCCACCATCTATAATGATGTCCCCGGCCTCCAGCTGCTCGAGCAATCCCTCAATAATATCATCCACCGTTGGCCCTGCCGGTATGTACAGGAAGATGATTCGCGGGTGGTGCAGGAGTTTGATTAACCCCGGGATATCGGGGGCTAGCTCAACCCCGATCTGCTCGAGCTCAGGTTTCGGCTTTTTATCCGTTCCAACTACCCTAAATCCCTTCTCGATTGCCTGTATTGATAGGTTGCTGCCCATCTTGCCAAGTCCGATGATTCCAAATTCCATAATCGCCTTCTCCTTATAGCTAGAGGTTGTACCATATTGCGCATTTGCTACCCATAAACGTGTATGTATAACTTGGTGTGAGCTGATTTATTGATTTGGGTATTAAGAAGTTTAATTGCAGCGCATACAAAAAGGCCTGTGGATTGATATGAAAGAAGGGTTCATGGGAGACGTTAAAGGGTTTATTCCAATAGATTCCTACGGCGTGATTGGTGACCAGCGATCTGCCGCACTAGTTGGTCCCGATGGCTCGATCGATTGGCTCTGCTGGCCACATTTTGATAGCCCCAGCCTGTTTGCGGCGATCCTTGACCCTGACCAAGGGGGACATTTTAGGGTCAGCCCGGTTGGAGAAAGTAAAAGCCAGATGCAGTATGTCGGAGAGACTAATCTTCTTGTAACGGAGTTTGAAACCG